>JADLBB010000159.1 GCA_020848055.1 Chloroflexota bacterium
ATGATCGGCATGCAGGCCAACCTGATCAACGGCCGCGTGGCCCTGTTCGGCGGCTCCGGCTTCCTCGACGGCTACGCCTCCGAGGGCGAGTTGCAGCGCATCGTCGACGAGGAGTTCGTGCCCCTGGCCGTCACGCACGACCTGGACGGCGCCACCCTGGCGGCCATCCGTGCGGTCGATCGCCACATCACCGCCGGAGGTCGAGATCGGATCGAGACCAAGCGCGTCATCAACGCCGCGCTCGGCCTGATCGGTGCGCCGCTGGCGCTGCTCGGCACGCTGGGACTGGCCTGGAACAAGTGGCGCCGCGAGGGTGACGACCCCGAGCTGGTCGACTCGCCATCGATCCTGATGGCCGGGCCGCCCGCCGAGATGACGCCCGCCCTGGCCACGGTCATCCGACACGGCCGCGCCAACCAGCACACGATCGACACGGTGCTGGCCGAGCTCGCCGGCGCCGGGAAGATCTCGTTCCGCAACCTGGACCAGGTTCGCAAGGTCAAGAGCGACGACGACCCCGATCCGCTCATCGATCCGGCCATCGAGATCAAGGGCGGCAGCGTGCCCGGCGTCGCTCTGGGCGGACCGCAACAGGAGGCGTGGGGCAAGCTCCAGCGCCTGGCCGGCAGCAGCGAGGAACTGACGCGCTCACGGCTGTGGAAAGTCAACGACACGCTCGACCCGGTCAAGCGCGACCTCGAGCGGGAGGCCGTCACGATCGGCTGGCTGGCTCGCATGCCCGGGCCGTCGATCGCGCGCATGAGCGGCATCGGGATCGGGGTCATGGTCGTCGGCGCGGGCGTTGGCATCCTGGGATTCGTGCTGCCGATGAGCGGCGCCGTGCTGCTGGGCGGTGCGCTGCTGTTGGGCGGCATCGGCACGATCGGGTTTGGCATGGCCATGAGCCAGCGCACCGGGGCCGGTGCCTACGTGGACGCCATGCTGAAGGCGTACCGGCGCACGCTGAGCAAGACCATGGAGCAGGCGCGCAACATCGGCGAGGTGGTGGAGCAACCGGAGATCAACAAGCTGGCCGACACGCCTGACAAGGCGGTCGTGTGGGGCATGGCCCTGGGCCTGCATCGTGAGCTCGGCGAGTTGCTGGCCCGTGGCCTCGAGGATCAGCGTCGCGCCACGGGCTCGCCGGCCGGCGCCTACTACCCGGTCTGGCTGGGATCCACGCCGGGGTCGGCCTGGTCGGCGGCCGGTGCTGGTGGCGGCGGACCGATCATGGGCTCCGGCTCCGGCTTCAGCGACTCGGCCATCCCCGACATCGGCGGCATGTTCAACGCGCTTGGCAGCCTCGGCTCCTCCCCGCCGTCCAGCTCCTCCAGCAGCGGGGGTGGCGGCTTCTCCGGCGGAGGCGGTGGTGGAGGAGGAGGCGGATCGGGCTCGTTCTGATTCGTTTTCGGGGGACGAGGGTATTGCGCAGGTTGAAAACTGCGCTAGAGTTAAACGGATGAGTTTCAACCGACGCGGCGATCGCGACCGCCGTCCCGACCGCGAACGTTCCGAGGGCCGTAACCGGCCCGAGGGCCGGCCCACCGGCGAATGGCAGCCCCGCGAGCGCGGATATCAGCCGCGCGGTGACCGCCCGTTCACGCCTCGCGGGGACCGCCCGTTCACGCCTCGCCCACGGTTCGACCGTCCGCCCGCCACCGACGAGGGCGGCATGTCGATTCGACTCGACCCGCGTCGCCTGGCGGTGCTCAAGCGACTCGCCGCCGATGCCGGCCTGCGGCCGGGTGACCTCGTGCTGCGCTGGACCGAGGAGCGCCTGGATGCCGAACGCGCCGGTGAAGGATCCGGGGCGGGCTCGCTGGCCGAGCAGGTCGCAGCGCTGGCGGCACGGATCGACGCGCTCGAAGCGGGTCGCGCCGCGATCACAACCGCGCCCGCGCCCACGCGCGCGCCCACGCCCGCGGACGGAAGCACGCCAGCTGTCGCCGCGTCGGAGACGGAGTCCGAGGCGGCCCCGGCTGTCGCCCCGAAGCGCGCCCGACGCCGCGCCTCCGCCTCCCGGGCCGGCGACGGGCGAGTGGCCCTGCACGACGAGATGATCGCCGTCCTGGCCGAACGCGGGCCAATGTCCGCCGCAGACCTCGCCGCCGCCGTCGCCGAGCGCGGTCGCTATGCCCCGCCGCGCAGTGGCAAGCCGATCGATGCGGCCATGATCAGCCAGCGCGTCAGCAACCCGACCTACCGCGCGCGCTTCGTTCGTCGCGAGGGACGCATCGGCCTGGCCGAATAGCCAACCACGGTCGGCGCGCCGGCGCGGGCCGCATCGGTCAGTCCTCCAGGATGAACGTCACCAGGATGTTGGCCTGGAACTCGAGGGCGCCATCGCGGCCGACGTTCACGCGCTGTTCCTTGACCCAGGCGCTGCGCACGCCGCGCAGGGTCATGTTGGCGCGCTCGACTCCCTGGCGGACGGCGTCCTCGAAGCTCTCGGACGACGTGCAGGACAGCTCGGTGACCTTGGCGACTGACATCGGGCCTCTCCTCGTAGGGGTGGGGTGGGTGACCAGTCTACCCGGCGTTGGATGGCCGCAATCGGCCCGTATCGGCTGATTGCGGTCGTCGCCGCCAACCGAAGCCGCCAACCGCAGCCGCCCCTACGGGATTGTCAGGATCCTTGCCGGGTTGTCGATGGTCATGGCTCGGATCTCGCCCTCGCCCACCGCGGCGGTGCGCAGGGTCGGCAGGAAGTGCTGGTGCAGGTAGACGTAGCCGAAGCCGCCGTTGGACTTGAGCTGCCGGTCGTGGCACACGTCCTGCGACAGCAGCAGCTGTGCGGCGTAGCCGCGCTCCAGCAGCTCGACGATCGTCTCGACCAGGCGTGGCTCGAGCGCCTCTTCCACGCCGAAGCGATGACCCAGGAAGTCGAACTCCAGGTTCGCGCCGGCATCCAGCACGGCCAGGTAGAAGTCGAGGTCCAGCCGGCTGTCGGCATGACCGATGACGACCCGCGAGGGGTCCACGCCCTCCTCGGTGAAGATGCCCAACTGCGCCAGGCCAACGGTCGACTGCACGCCGTGGGTCGTGATGGCGAGACCGGTCCGCATCGATGCGCGGGCGGCCGCACGGTGCACGCGCTCCTCGAGCGCGCTTATCCATGGCTTATCGGTCCCGATCTCGCCGATGATCCCCGGCCGGATGCCGGTTCCGCCCACTCCATCGGTCACCTCGCGCACGATCTCGTCGGCCAGGTCGTCGGTGCTGCGCCGGTCGATGCGGGCCTCGGGCGGGTAGTACGCCTCCCGGTACCAACCGGTGCCCATCACGATGTTCAGCGCGGTCGCACTCGACAGGCGACGGAGGCGTTCCGGGTCGCGGCCGACGCCGGGCAGCGTGAGATCGACCAGCGTGCCGCCACCGCGACGTCGGAAGTCGCGCAACTCGTCGGTGATGATCTCGTCGTCGGGGCTGAGCTCCCAGTAGTCCCAGCGGGCCTCGGTGTGCCACAGGGCGATGGCGGTGTGCTCGTGCGGGAGCGTGAAGCCGAGCTTCTCGGGCGGAATCGGTCCGGAAACGGTCATGACGCGCGGCGCCATCATCGGTCCTCCTGGTTGCGGGCGCGCCGGCCGGACTCTGACACGGACCGCCGGCGCATCGGTATTGGGGTGAACGCGGTCATCTTGCCACGACCGGGCATCACGTCGGGCCCGGGCGCGCTAGCCTATGTGCCGATGACGACCAACCAACCCGATCCCGAGACCCCCAACGGCCTCTGGCACCACATCCAGGGCGAACTAGATGCCGCCGCCGAACGGCTCAACCTCGACGAGGGCATGCACCTCGTCCTTCGCGTGCCGAAGCGCGAGCTGACCGTCAACTTCCCGGTCACCCACGACGACGGGCACGTGGAGGTCTACACCGGATACCGGGTCCACCACAACGTCAACCGCGGGCCGGCCAGCGGCGGCATCCGCTACACGCCCGACCTCGACCTCGACGACGTGCGGGCGCTGGCCATGCTCAACTCCTGGAAGGCGGCGCTGGTCGAGATCCCGTTCGGCGGGGCGGCGGGCGGCGTGCGCGTCAATCCCCGCAGGCTGTCGGCCGACGAGCGCCAGGGCCTGACGCGCCGCTACGCGACCGAGATCAGCCCACTCGTCGGCCCCAAGAGCGACATCCCGTCGCCCGACGTCAACACCGGCTCGCAGACCATGTCCTGGATCATGGACACCCTGTCCATGCACCGCGGCCACACGATCACCGCCTCGGTCATCGGCAAGCCGCTGGCGATCGGCGGCACGCGCGGCCGGCGCAGCGCGACCGGTCGTGGGGCCATGCGCTGCATCACCGCCGAGGCGCGCACTGCCGGCCTGGCGCTCGACGGCGCCCGAGTCGCGATCCAGGGCTTCGGCCGGGTGGGCATGACCGTCGCCGAGGAGCTCTCGTCGGCCGGCGCGCGGATCGTGGGCATCGCCGACGATCACGATGGCGTCGTCAACGCCTCGGGCATCGCGGCCGCCGCGGCCAACGACTGGATGCGCGAGCGCGACGCGATCGCCGGCCTGCCCGACACCGAGGCGGCCACCAAGGCGGAGATCTTCGCCCTCGACTGCGACATCCTCGTCCTTGCCGGCCTCCAGGGCGAGGTGACCGACACCAATGCCCCGGCCATCCGCGCGCGCATCGTGGTCGAGGTCGCCAACGGCGGCACCACCCCCGCGGCGGACGACGTCCTCGCCGACCGCGGCATCGAGGTCATCCCCGACATCATCGCCAGCGCTGGCTCCACGATCCTGGGCTACTTCGAGTGGGTCCAGGACATCCAGTCCTTCTTCTGGGCCGATACGGAGATCACCGACCAGCTCGACCGGATCATGGACGATTCGATGGCCGGCATCCGCGCCATGGCCGATGCCAAGCGGGTGGACCTGCGCACGGCGGCCATGATGGTCGCGGTCTCCCGCGTGGCGGACGCGACCAGCCTGCGAGGGCTGTACCCGTAGGCATCGGTTGCGGGAGCATCGGCCTTACCCGCAAGATGGCGTCATGAGCGACGAAACGCGCTGGCACGAGCATGCCGATCGGTGGCGCACCGAACGCCTGGACCCCGCGCTGGAGCACGCGCCCGAGCGCCAGCATCGGTTCATCACACAGTCTGGCGTCGAGATCGACCGCGTCTACACGCCGGCCGACCTGCACGATCCGGCCAACGATCCCGATGCCGGCCGCCCCCGCTACCGATTCAGTCCTCCCGCCGATGCGGTCGCGGGCTGGGACGAGATCGACGACGTCGGGCTGCCGGGCGAGCCGCCGTTCACGCGCGGCATCCACCCCACCGGGCACCGCGGCCGCCTGTGGACGATGCGCATGTTTGCCGGCTTCGGCACCGCCGAGGACACCAACGACCGCTTTCGCAAGCTGATCGCCGCGGGCGGGACCGGGCTGTCGATCGCCTACGACATGCCGACGCTGTACGGCTACGACCACGACCAGCCGCAGGCCGAGGGCGAGTTCGGCACCTGTGGCGTGGCGGTCAGCTCGCTGGCCGACATGGAGATCCTGCTCGACGGGCTGCCGGTCGGCGAGATCAGCACCTCGATGACCATCAACTCCCCCGCCGCCATGATCTGGGCGATGTACATCACCGCCGCCGAGAAGGCCGGCGTGCCACGGGCGCAGCTGACCGGGACGCTCCAGAACGACATCCTCAAGGAGTTCATCGCCCAGAAGGAGTACATCTTTCCGCCCGCACCGTCGTTGAAGCTCGTGACCGATACCGTCGAGTGGGGCACCCGCGAGCTGCCGCGCTGGAACACGATCTCGATCAGCGGCTACCACATCCGCGAGGCCGGCTCGACCGCCGTCCAGGAGCTGGCCTTCACCATCGCCGATGGCATCGCCTACGTCGAGGATGCCCTTGCCCGTGGCCTGCGCTTCGACGACTTCGCACCGCGCCTGAGCTTCTTCTTCAACTCCCACAACGACTTCTTCGAGGAGATCGCAAAGTTCCGCGCCTCGCGCCGCATCTGGTACAAGCTGTGCCGCGAGCGATTCGGCGCCGAAAACGAGCGTTCGACCTGGATGCGTTTCCACACCCAGACCGCCGGCGTGAGCCTCACCGCACAGCAGCCGCTGAACAACCTGACCCGGGTCGCCGTCCAGGCACTGGCCGGCATCCTGGGCGGCACCCAGTCGCTCCATACCGATGCGTACGACGAGGCGTGGGCGGTTCCGTCGGAAGATGCCGCATTGCTCGCCCTGCGCCAGCAGCAGGTCATCGCCGCCGAGTCGGGCGTCGCGAACACGGTCGACCCCTTGGCCGGCAGCTACTTCGTCGAGACGCTGACGAACCGCACCGAGCAGGCGGCCTGGGCCTACATCGCGCGCATCGACGAGATGGGCGGCATGGTCCGCGCCCTGGAGGCCGGCTACCCGCAGGCCGAGATCGCCGATGCGGCCTACGAGCAGCAGCGCGAGCTCGAGGCGCACGAGCGCGAGATCGTCGGCGTCACCAGGTACGCCGATCCGAACGAGGAGTTGCGCATCCCGCTGCTCGAGATCAGTCCCGAGCAGGAGCGCCGCCACCTCGACCGCCTGGCGCGCGTTCGCGCCCAGCGCGACGCCGGGGCCCACGCCTCGGCCCTGCGCCGCCTGGAGGACGAGTCACGTCGCGGCGACGTCAACTTGATGCCGGCCATCATGGAGGCCGTCGCCGCCTACGCCACCGTCGGCGAGATGTGCGGTGTCCTGCGGCATGTCTACGGGGAGTACCGCGAGCCGCTCGCCGTCTGAGCAAGGGCGGCGTGGAGCCCGTCGACCCCGGCCGGGAACCATGGGCCGACGGCGCAGGGCACGCACCTCCACGCCGCCATGACCCATCTTCCACATCGCCGCTTACCAGCCGCTTATCAGCGACTTATCGGTGAACGCCGTCCGCGTATCCTCGCCACCATCCGATGAAACTGCATCTCGTCGACGCCACGTTCGAGCTGTTCCGCGCGTACTACTCGCGCCCGCCGCGCCAGGCGCCGGATGGGCGGCCGGTCAACGCCGTGCAGGGCCTGGTCGACTCGATGCTATCGCTCCTGCGCGAACCGGACGTGACCCACATCGGCGCCGCGACCGATCACGTCATCGAGTCGTGGCGCAACGACATGTTTCCCGGCTACAAGTCGAGCGCCGGCGTCGATCCAGCGCTCCTCGCCCAGTTCCGCGACGCGGAGCGCGCCATGATCGCGCTCGGCATGCTCGTCTGGCCGATGGTCTCCGACGAGGCGGACGACGCCATCGCCACAGCGGTCGCCCGTTTCGGCGACGACCCTCGCATCGAGCAGGTCGTCATCTGTTCGGTGGACAAAGACCTGGGCCAGCTGGTGGACGGGACGCGGATCGTGCTGCGCGACCGGATGCGCACCATCACCTACGATGAGGCGGGGATCATCGCCAAGTTTGGCGTGCCGCCGGCATCGATCCCCGACTACCTCGCCCTGGTCGGCGACAGCAGCGACGGCTATCCGGGCCTGCCCGGCTGGGGGGCCAAGAGCACGGCCACCGTGCTCGCCAAGTTCGGGCACCTCGAGGCGATTCCCGCATCGGTCCTGGACTGGGAGGTCGACGTGCGCGGCGCGAGCAAGTTGGCGGCGACGCTGGCGGCCCAGCGTGAGGATGCGTACCTGTATCGCACGCTGGCGACGCTCAACCGCGACTCCGACCTTGGCGCTCAGACCCGCACGCTCGACGATCTCGAGTGGCACGGCGTGCCGCGCGAGGCCTTCATCGGCCTGTGCGACGAGCTCGGCTTCGACACCGTGCGCGAACGGGTGCACCGCTGGAAGGGGTGATGTTCCAGGGTCATTCGTAACTCGCTCGGTTACGAATAGCCGCGCCCCACCATGAACGCCCCGTACTTTCGGTGGAGTGCGGTGCGGTCCGGGGGCCAATAGCCTGACCACCCTATGCAGCGATCCCCCATCGCGGCGAGCGTGCTCGCCGTGCTCATCGGCGCCGCCGCGCTGGGACAACTGGCAGCCCCGACTCCAGCCCGGGCCGCCGTCGAATGCGGCACCTACGCCTCGGAAACGACGCCGCCCCCGACCATTCGCGTCTTCCGCACCGCGACCGGCGCCGTCGACACCGTCGACTTCCGCACGTACGTCGCCAACGTCCTGTCCCGCGAGTGGATCAGCAGCTGGACGACCGAGTCGCTGCGCTCCGGTGCCCTGGCGGTCAAGAACTACGCCTGGTACCAGGTCCTCCATTGGCGCGGCTACGTCAACGAGGCGAACGAGTGCTTCGACGTGTTCGACTCGACCCGCGACCAGCACTACGACCCATCCCGCCCGACATACCCGTCCATGGCGGCCGCCGTCGACGACACGTGGGCGACGCTGGCGCTCAAGGGCGGACGCATCTTCGCCACGTACTACAACGCCGGCGCGCCCAACGAGCCATGTGGCGCCAACGTCAACGGTTGGCAGATGTTCCAGTGGGGCACCCAGGCCTGCGGCCTGGCCGGGCTGAGCGCCGCGCAGATCCTGACCACCTACTACACCGGGGTGACCATCACATCGGCTCCACCACCGTCGACGCCCCAACCGACGCCGACGGCCACCCCGCAGCCGACGCCGCAGCCGACGCCGATCCCACCGACGCCCGGAGCCACCCCGAACCCGGCGCCTTCGATGACGCCCGGAGCGACGGCAACGGCCGAACCGACGGCCACGCCCACACCCACGCCGATGCCGACGCCCGTCCCCACTCCACCACCGGCCGTCCCCGGACCCGGGGGCGGGCAGAGCCTCGCGGCGCCACCGCCTCCGCCGCCACCCAACCCTGAGCCGATCGTTGTGACGACCCAGGATGCGGCCGACCCGGCCTTCGCAGCGCACGCCGACGACCTGCCACCCGCGGCGCGGCCGAGCCCAGGATGGGCGCGGTACCTCGACTGGTCGCACGAGGCCGTCGGACCGCCACCGACCCCGGTCGCCAAGGCGCCCTCCCTACGCTGGGCGTGGTTCAGGACGCTGTTCGACCGGCTCCTGGCAAGCCTGGTGGACCGATGGTCAGCCCTGGCCTTCGGTCCCGGCCCTGCCGAGCAGCCGGCCGACGATCAACTCGGCGGCAGCGACGTCCTGCAGGGCGAGTCCGACCGATTTGAAGATGGTGATGGCCCCGGCTGGTCGCTGCCAATCGGCGCCAATCGCACCAATCTCGACGAGGTCCTGTTCCTGCACTGAGCCGGCCCCGATGGCGGCGACAACGTCGCCGGCCTCCGCCATGGCAGCACCACGCGAGTCGACGGCGACCAGCGCCGCGCGACTGAACAGGTCCACCG
>JADLBB010000160.1 GCA_020848055.1 Chloroflexota bacterium
GTGATCGATCGTTACGCGCTCCCCGAGCTGCGCGAGATCTTCTCCGAGCGCCGCAAGCTCGAACTGTGGCTGCGGATCGAGCTGCTGGCCGTCGAGGCGCTGGTGGCGGAGGGCGTCGTGCCCGAGGCCGACTGGGAGCGCATCCGGCACGAGGCGGGCGAGGTGGACCCGGAGCGCGCGCACCAGATCGAGCGCGAGTCGCAGCACGACGTCATCGCCTTCCTGCGCTCGGTGACCGAGCGGCTCGGTCCGGAGGGACGCTGGCTGCATTACGGCCTGACCAGCTCGGACGTGCTCGACACGGCCACCGCGGTCGTGCTGCGCGATGCCGCGGCCGTGGTCGAGCGCGAGCTCGAGCGCCTGCTGGCGGTGACCCGGCGGCTGGCCATCCAGCACCGATCCACGCCGATGGTCGGGCGCAGCCACGGCATCCACGCCGAGCCGATCACCTTCGGCTTCAAGGTCGCCGGCTGGTACGCCGAGCTGGGCCGCGATGCCGGGCGGTTGGCGCGGGCGAGGGAGGCCATCGGGACCGGCTCGATCTCCGGCGCGGTCGGGACGCACGCCAACGTCAGCGCCGCTGTCGAACGCCACGTTCTCGACGGGCTGGGCCTGGCCGCCGATGCGGCCCCGACCCAGGTCGTCAGCCGCGACCGCCACGCCGAACTGCTCACCGCCCTCGCCATCCTGGGCGGCACGCTCGAGCGCATCGCGGTCGAGATTCGCCACCTGCAGCGCACCGAGGTCGGCGAGGCATTCGAGCCGTTCGGCTCGGGTCAGCAGGGGTCGAGCGCCATGCCCCACAAGCGAAACCCGGTGCTGGCCGAGCGCATCAGTGGGCTGGCGCGGCTGCTGCGCGCCGATGCGCTGGTGGCGCTCGAGAACATGGCGCTATGGCACGAGCGCGACATCAGCCACAGCTCGGCCGAGCGCTTCATCTTCGAGCGCGCGCTGGGCGTGGCCGCGTACGCCACCCGCACGATGGCCGACCTGCTCGACGGGCTGGAGGTGGACGCCGAGCGCATGCGGGCCAACCTGGATCGGACCGGCGGCATGGTCTACTCCGAGGCCGTCCTGCTGGCCATGATCGCCAGGGGCGCGGACCGCCAGGCGGCGTACCGCATCGTGCAGGGCGCGGCCAGGCGCGCGTGGGCCGGCGAGGCCACTTTCGGCGACGCCCTGCGCTCCGACCCCGCCCTGGCCGAGTGGCTGAACCCGGACGAGCTGGGGCGGGCGATGGACCTCGAGCATCACCTGGCCGGTATCGAGATGACGTTCCGGGCCACCGGGCTCGACGAGACGGCGGACTGACCGCGTGCGGCGCTGGATGCGGGCCGCGCGCGAGTCGCTGGCCACGGTGTCCGACGACCCGGCGCGCTGGCTGCCCGGCGCGCTGGCCTGGACCGTGAGCGCCGGCTGGATCGCGCTGGTGGCCGGCGTGGCCCGCCCGCCAACCACCGCCGAACTGACGTTCCTCGGCGCGCGCTTCTACACCTCGGGCGCCTGGCCGTGGAACCTGGTCGGCCTGGTCGGGGTCCTGGCCGCGCTCGCGGCGCTGGCGGTTGTGCTGGCTGCGGCCGGCGAGACGGTGCTGGTGCGGGGCGCGCGTGCGACCGCGGCCGAGGTCCGTCGCACGGCGACCATCTCGGTCGCGTGCGGCCTGCCGCTCCTGCTGGCGGTGGGCATGCTGGCCTTCGGAGCTGCGACCGTGGCCGAGGCCGAATTCAACTCACCGTACGGCGAGGGCAGCCCCCTGCTGCGCATCGGCCTGCGGCTGGCTCCGCTGCTGGTCGGGACGCTGCTCATCGCGCTTGGGTGCCGCGCGTGGTGGGCCAGCGCGCTGCGGGACGCCCTGGCGGGCGTTCCGGTGGGCCGCGCCCTGGGTCGTGCGCCGAGCCGCCTCGTCCGCCACGCCGCGGCGGCCTCGCTGCAGTCGGCC
Source organism: Chloroflexota bacterium (assembly GCA_020848055.1). Classification (GTDB taxonomy): domain Bacteria; phylum Chloroflexota; class Limnocylindria; order QHBO01; family QHBO01; genus JACDBZ01. Next base: position 1,940 of record JADLBB010000160.1, read on the forward strand.
GGCGGCCTCGCCGCCCGCATCGGCTCGATCGTGCTGGCGGCGCTGCTGCTTCGCGTGCTGTGGGCGCCGATCGACGATCGACTGGTGCACGGCGAGATCGGTCCCGCGCTGGTGCTGCTGCTGGTAGGCTTCGTGGCGATCTGGCTCTGCCTCGTGCTGGCCGGTGGCGCCCTGTGGGCCTGGGGGTCGCTGACCTGGACGCGAATCCTCGGCGAGCCGGAGGAGCGCATCGTTGACGCAGCCGAGAGGAGGGCAGGCGCATGACCGATCCACTCGCGGTCAACCCCACCCTCAGCGTCACGGTCCAGGTGGAGCTCGCGCTGCGTCTGACCGTGGGCCTTGTGCTCGGCGCCATCATCGGCTTCGAGCGTGAGCTGCATCGTCAGCCGGCCGGCTTCCGGACCCATAGCCTGGTCGCGCTGGGCGCCGCGCTGTTCGCCATCATCTCCGGCTATGGCTACACCGGCGACAACGCCGACCCGACCCGCATCGCTGCCCAGATCGTGTCCGGCATCGGCTTCCTGGGCGCCGGCACGATCCTGCAGTTCCGCGGCCACATCCGCGGCCTCACCACCGCCGCCAGCCTGTGGTCCGTGGCCGCGGTCGGGGCCGCCACCGGCACCGGCCTGTACGTGCTGGCCGTGCTGGGCACGGTCCTGATCATCGTGGTCCTGTCGCTGCTGGACCGCGTCGAGGACTTCGCGCGGCAGAGGTACAACCTCGCTCCGCCCGGCTACAACGTCGATGACGACGAGGCATCCGAAGGACAGACGAAGGACATGTCACCATGACCGCCACGCTCCGCGAGAGCCAGATCGATGGCCTGCGGCTCATTCACCGCGGCAAGGTGCGCGAGACCTACGAGGTGGACGACCGACACCTGCTGCTGGTGGCAACCGACCGCCTGTCTGCGTTCGACGTGGTTTTCGACCAGCCGATCCCCGACAAGGGCGCCGTGCTCACGCGCCTCTCGACCTGGTGGTTCACCCATCTGGCGAACCTGGGCCCGACCCACTTCGTCAGCGCCGATCCGGTCGACCTGCCCGAGCCGGCCCGCGCTCCCGAACTCGCCTCGCGCTCGATGCTCGTGCGCCGCGCCGAGCGCGTCGACGCCGAATGCGTCGTGCGCGGCTACCTGGCCGGCTCCGGCTGGTCGGAGTACGGGCGTACCGGCGCCGTGTGCGGCCACCGGCTGCCGTCTGGCCTGCGCGAGGCCGAGCGCCTTCCCGAGCCGATCTTCACGCCCTCGACCAAGGCCGAGGTCGGCCACGACGAGAACATCAGCCGCTCTGCGCTGGCCGGCCTGGTCGGCGCCGACCTGGCGCGTGAGCTGGAAGTGCGCTCGATCGAGCTGTACCTGGCGGGCGCGCGCCGGGCGGCCGAGGTCGGCCTCATCCTGGCCGACACCAAGTTCGAGTTCGGGTTCATCGACGGCAAGCTGGCAGTCATCGACGAGGTCCTGACGCCCGACTCGAGCCGCTTCTGGGACGCCGAGCGCTACGCTCCGGGCTCCTCGCCGCAGAGCTTCGACAAGCAATACGTGCGCGACTTCGTTTCGGCCGTCGGCTGGAACAAGGAGCCGCCGGCGCCGACCCTGCCCGACGACGTCATCGCCGGCACGCGGGCGCGCTACGTCGCCGCCTACGAGCGCCTGACCGGGTCCGCCTGGTGACGCGCTGGACGGCGGAGGTCCGCGTCACGCTGCGCCACGGCATCGCCGACCCCGAGGGCCTGTCCATCGCCGACGCGCTGCGCGCGCTGGGCCACGCCGGCGTGGAAGAGGTGCGCAGTGGCAAGTTGATCAGGGTCGTGTTCTCGGCCGACGATCGGGCCGCGGCCGAGGCCGAGGTGAGCGAGATGTGCCGCCGGCTGCTGGCCAACCCGGTCATGGAGGATGCCAGCTGGGATCTCGGGACGGAGCCGGAGGCGGTCGCCATCGGGTCCGGCGGATGACGATCACCCGCGCCCGTCCGCGCGTCGCAGTGGCCGTCTTTCCCGGCACCTGGAGCGAGCGCGACTTCGCCCACGTGGCGAGCGAGGTGCTCGACTGGGCGGTGCACCTGGTCTGGCACACCGAGGTCGAGCTCGGCGGACCCGATGCGGTCGTCCTGCCCGGTGGATTCGCACATGGCGACCACCTGCGTACCGGCGCCATCGCTCGATTCAGTCCGATCATGCGCTCGGTGGAGGCGTTTGCCGCCTCCGGTGGGCCGGTCATCGGGTCCTGCAACGGCTTCCAGATCCTGACCGAGGCCGGGATGCTGCCCGGTGCCCTGATGCGCAACGATCACCTCGAGTTCCGCTGCGACTGGCAGGTACTGCGCGTCGAGGCGCCGGCATCGGCACCCGCCTGGCTCGGCGACCTGTCCGAGGGCGAGCTCATCCGCCTGCCGATCAGTCACGGCGAGGGCCGCTACGTGGCCGACCCGCGGGTGCTCGACGATCTCGAGGTGAACCATCGGGTGGTCCTGCGCTATGCCGATGAGTCGGGCGCCGTGACGCCCGCGGCCAACCCGAACGGGTCGGAGCGCGGCATCGCCGGCATCGTCAATGCGACGGGCAACGTGCTCGGGCTCATGCCGCACCCGGAGCGAGCCGCCGAGGCGGAGATCGGCGGCACCGACGGCCTGCGCCTGTTCCGCTCGCTCGAGCGCTGGCTGCAGGCGAGGCCAGCGGCGGTCGAGCGTCGGCTATGATCGGCGCCATCGCCAAGATCGCCCAGATGCGGCCGCAGGAGGCGCACCAGCATGGAAGATTCCGAGCGCGACCCACGGGTCGGGTCTGAGCCTGAGGAACAGCTGCAGCCGGAGGCCGAGGCCCCGCTGGAGGCAGGCTCCGAGCCATGGGCTCACCCCGAGGCGCCATCCGAACCCGAGGTCACAATCCCTGCCGTGGCCGCGGACGCCACCAACGCGGCTGACGAGGTCTCGCCGCAGGTGTCGAACGCGGACATCGAGGGCTGGCCGAGCGAGCCTCCGGCGCCGGTGGAAGATTGGCCGACCGAGCCGCCCCTGGCCGGCGCCGCATCGGTCGAGGCATGGCCGACCGAGCCGCCCCTGGCCGGTCCGGCCGCCGCAGGAGAGTGGCCCACCCATCCGCCGTTGATGAGCGACGCGCCCGCACCACCGGCATCCGCGTCCCCCGACGTCCCGGCGCCCGTACCTGACACCGCCCCGCCCGAGGCACCGATGCCGGGCGAGATAGAGGCGCATTCGGCATCCGCCCCGGGGGAGGCATCCGTACCGGTGGAGGAGTCTGACCGCGGATACCCGCGTGCCGAGGTCGCCGCCGAAGCCGAGCCGGTGGCCGCGCATGCCGTACCGCCGGTCATGCCGACCCCGGGGGGAGACGAGGCCGGCACGGTCTGTCCGCGCTGCGGGACGCAGAACGCGCCCGGACTGTCGTTCTGCCGCAACTGCGGCCAGCGCCTCGTCGCCGCGGGCGTGGCCTCCACGCTGGAGCGACCCGTGGCGCCGGAGGGCACGATGGCCTGCCCGCGCTGCGGCACGCACAACCGGGCCGGCGTCTCGTTCTGCCAGAACTGCGGCGCCAACCTGCGCGGCAGCGCGCCGGGCTACGTCCCACCCGCCGTCGCCGGCGAATCGACCGCCGCGGTGGCACCGGCGGCCGGTGGTCGCGCCATCCTGGGCCCCATCGTCCTGCTGGTCGGGATCGTGGGCCTGGTGACCGGGTACCTCCTGCCGTTCGCCTTCGGCAGCGACTCGCTGTTCGAGCGCGCCTGGGGCGCCGGTGGCCACGGGATCTCCATCTGGACGGCTCTGCCCGACGGCGGGCTGGCCGCGACCATCTACTTCGTGCTGGCGGCAGCCGTCCCGATCCTGGCGCTGCTGCTGGCGATCGGTGCCATCGCTGGCGCGGTCCGCGCCCGGCCCGGGCCGCTCCAGTTGATCGGGCTGTGGATCGCGCTGGTGTGGAGCGTGGCGCTTGCCGGCGGGTTCGTCCTCGTCGAGGTGCTTGGCAACTGGAGCGGCGGGGACATCGTGGGCCTGCTGCGCAACCTGTCGCCCGGCGGGATCATCCTGTTCCTGGCGTCGCTCATAGTCCTCATCGGTGCGCTGACCCGGTTCGGACGGAGCTGAGCCATGATCAGCCGGTTCTGTCCGAACTGCGGCACAGAAGTGGATGAGACCGTGGTCTTCTGTCCGACCTGCGGACAGGGGATCGACCAGGCGGCCGAGACCCACATGCCGTCGGCGCCGGAATGGCCGGCGCCCGAGCGGCGCCAGATCCCTGGGCCGGAACCGACCACCGTGCGCGTGGCGAGTCCGCCGATGCAGCGCGAGCGGTACGACGAGTCATCGGATGAGGCACCGTCATCTCCACCGCGACGGTCGTCCGCCGGTGATCGTAGGGCGTCTCGTCCCGCAGGATCCGAACCGGTCAACCTGCCCGTCACGCTGCCATCGACCCTGTCCGGCTGGCTGATCGGGGCCGGATCGGTGGCGGGCGCGCTCGGGGCGCTGCTGGCGCTGCTCAACAACAGCGCCCTGGCGAGCGAGTGGCTGCTGCTGCTGGCGCTGCTGGCCGTCGTCGCAAGTGTCTTCGCGGCCGCCGCCCTGCCCGTCATCTCGCACCAGCGGCTGGCCACCCTGGTCGTGGTTCTGGTCGCCTTCGGCATGGTGCTCGACCGCCTGCTGTCAGGCGGTGGCGGCGCGGCGACGCTGCTGCTGGTGATCGGTACCGGTGCCGCCGCCATCGGCGCCATGCTTGTCGAGCTCGGCCACGATCAGCCGCTCGGAGGCGCCTGAATCGGCGACATGACCATCGCGATCCCACCGGCCGAGCAACGACATGGGTTGAGCGAGGCCGAGTACGCGCTGGTCGTCCACGCGCTGGGCCGTGAGCCCAACCCGATCGAACTGGGCATGTTCGGGGCCATGTGGTCGGAGCACTGCGCCTACAAGCACTCGAGGCTGCTGCTCCGGCGGCTGCCGACGGAGGGGCGGCGCGTGCTGGTGGGTCCTGGCGAGAACGCCGGTGCGCTCGACATCGGTGACGGCCTGGCGGTCGTCCTGAAGGTCGAGTCGCACAACCATCCGTCTGCCGTCGAGCCGTACCAGGGCGCCGCCACCGGCGTCGGCGGCATCATCCGCGACATCTTCACCA
>JADLBB010000161.1 GCA_020848055.1 Chloroflexota bacterium
ATGACGACGTGCGGGACGGCGCGCCGGCGCAACTCGACGATGACCGGCGCCAGCTTGATCGCCTCGGGGCGCGTGCCGAACAGGACGCCGATCGGGGCTGGTTGCATCGGCCATAGTATGCCCGCCCGCCGAATGGTCGGGGCATTGGCCCGGCTCGACGGATGGAGTACCGTGCAGCGGACGTGACCGATCCAACCCGACCCGAAACGTCCACCTCCCGCCACCCGATGCGGGTTGCCCCCATTGTCGCGCTTGGCCTGCTGTGCATGGCGCTCGTCGCCCTGCTGCTGGCCTCCACCAGCCCGGCGAGCGGCGTCACCGGCCGGCCGTCGGCGGATCGGTGGCTCGACCGCGTGAGCGGGGAGTTCGCCGGGACGCGGGCCTCGGCTGATGGGCCGTGTTCCGCCTATCCCTTTGAGGTCCGCCTGGCCGGGCGGGTTGTGGCCTGCACCCACGGCCCGGACCCGATTCCCGACGACGTGCGCGCCGCCGGCCGCATCGGCCTGGACGACCTGCGCGCCCGGACCGCCGAGCCCATCGGGACCAACGTTGCGGCGGGCACCGCCCCGATCGAATGCATCGGCACCGGCACGAGCGGGCTGCGCGTGGTCGCCATCTATGCGCACCCCGAGAGCTCGCCATCGCGTTACGCCGAGGTGGCGCCGATGATCCGCAGCTGGATCGGCGAGATCGACGACGTGTTCGACCTCAGTGCCGCCCAGACCGGCGGCTCGCGCCACGTGCGTTGGTCGCATGACGCCGCGTGCCAGCCGAACGTCGCCGAGTTGACCCTGTCCGACACCGCGGTCTACGGCAGTGAAACGACCGGGCAGCTCGACGCCATGCTCGACGAACTGATTACCGCTGGTTACGGCCGAACCGATCGGCGCTACCTGGTGTGGGTTGATGCCTCGAGCTTCGACACCGGCATCTGCGGCGTCGCGCTCAACACCTGGGACGAGTCACCGGGTCAGACGAACATCCACAACGGCGTGCCGGAGGCCGGCATCGGGTTGTTCGGCCGGATCGACTTCGACTGCTGGGGCCGTCCGGCTCCCGAAGACCTCGTCGAGGCGCACGAACTGATGCACACGCTCGGCGCCGTTCAGCCCCACGCGCCGTACAGCTCCAGCGTCGTGTACGACGATGGCTCGTTCGACTTCTACGGCCACTGCATCGACGAGCACGACACGATGTGCTACCCCGACGGCACGCCCAAGGACATGATCGATCGCTGCCCGGAGAGCCAGGAACGCCTGTTCGACTGCGGCCACGACACCTACTTCAGCACCGACCCGCCCAACGGCAGCTACCTGGCGAAGCATTGGAACCCGGCCATGAACGCGTTCCTGGTGCGCAATGACCCGATCGCCGGGTTCATCGACGTCGGCACCGCGTTCAGCGCGGACATCGCCTGGTTGGCGGCCAGCGGCATCACCACCGGCTGCAGCACCGACCTCGAGCGCTTCTGCCCGAACGACCCGGTCACGCGCGGGCAGATGGCGAGCTTCCTGGCTCGCGCGCTCGACCTGCCGGGCTCGCCGACCGACTACTTCACCGATGACGAGACATCGGTCCACGAGTTCGACATCAACCGACTGGCCGCAGCCGGCATCACGACCGGCTGCGGGGGAACGGCCTATTGCCCAAATGCGACCATCAAGCGCGGCGAGATGGCGGCCTTCCTGGACCGGGCGTTCGGGTTGGCGCCGTCATCGGTCGACTACTTCACGGACGACGAGGCGTCGATCTTCGAGATCAGCATCAACCGCGTCGCGGCCGCGGGCATCACCACCGGCTGTACCCCGACGACCTATTGCCCGACCGCCACCGTCACCCGCGGCCAGATGGCGGCGTTCCTGCACCGCGCGCTGACCGACTGACCGCCCCCGGCCGCTTGGTCAGCGCCCGCCGTGGGCAAGGAGCGCGGGCACGGTGCGCAACAGGATCTTGAGGTCCAGCCACAGCGACCAGCCGTCGATGTAGACCAGGTCGTGCTCGACCCAGCGGTCGAAGTCCGGTTCGTGGCGCGCCTCGATCTGCCACAGGCCGGTGATGCCCGGCTTCATCGACAGCCGGCGCCGATGCCAGATGTCGTACTCGGCCACCTCGCGCGGCAGCGGCGGTCGCGGCCCGACGAGGCTCATCGACCCGGTGAGCACGTTCCACAGTTGCGGCAGCTCGTCGATCGACGTGCGCCGCAGGAAGCGACCGACCGGCGTGATGCGTGGGTCATCCTCCATCTTGAAGGCGGCGCCGGTCCGCTCGTTGAGGTGCATCAGGTCGCCCAGGCGGGCCTCGGCATCGGTCACCATGGATCGGAACTTGAACATCTTGAACGGGCGGCCATGCAGGCCGACGCGGGTCTGGCCGAACAGGACCGGCGGGCCGTCTCCCAGGCGGATGGCGATGGCGGCGCCGATCAGGATCGGGCTGAGCACGAGGAGCCCGAGGCTGGCCCCCACGATGTCGATCGCTCGCTTGGCGATCAGGCCCAGCTCACGCTGGCCGTCGTGGACCAGCGAGCGGACGAGGAAGCCGTCGAACTCCTCCTCGATGGCTCCCGGCAGCATCTCCTCGGCCGGATCGACCGCCACGCGCACGGTCTTGCCCTCGTGCGCGGCCAATCCGACGATCCGCTCGAGCAGGTTGGCGGCGGAGGCCGGCAGGCACACGGCCACCTCGTCGACCACCCGGCTGTGCAGCACCTCCTCGATGTCGTCCACGCCGCCCAGGATCGGCATGGTGACGACCGGATCGGTCTCACCCGGTGCCGACAGGTGGCCGATGATCTGCAACCCGAGCCCGGGGTGCGCCGCGATGCGGGTGGCGAAGTG
>JADLBB010000162.1 GCA_020848055.1 Chloroflexota bacterium
CGAGCGCGCCGGCGAGTGCGCCCGCGAGTGCGGGCGGTGACCCCACCGCGGTCTGCGCCGCGGACCCGATGGGCTGCGTCGAGATCGCCGACGGTGATCCGATCATCATCGGCACGATCTTCGTGACCAGCGGCGCCAACGAGACTCTCGGCACCGACAGCAAGATCGGCGTCGAGGTTGCGCAGTCGATGAAGCCGCAGATCGCCGGCCACGACGTCGAGCTCAACAACCAGGACGGCCTGTGCAACGCCGAGGGCGGCACCGCCGCTGCCAACGCCCTGATCAACGTCGAGGGCCTGGCGGGCATCATCGGCACCAGCTGCTCCGGCGCTGGCGTGCCGGCTGCCGAGATCACCAGCGCCAAGGGCATCATGCTGATCTCTCCGTCGAACACCGCACCGTCGCTGACGGCGGCCGACACGCATCAGCCGTTCTACGCCCGCACCGCGCACAACGACAAGATCCAGGGCGCTGCCATGGCGCAGTTCGCCTGCGAGGAGCTCGGGGCCAAGTCGGCCGCGACCATCCACGACGGCTCACCGTACGCCCAGCAGCTGCAGGCGGTCTTCGCCCAGTCCTTCCAGGACACCTGCGGCGGCACGATCACGGCCCAGGAAGCCGTCACCGTCGGTCAGACCGACTTCAGCGGCACGCTCGGCAACATCGCTGCCGACTCGCCGGACCTGCTGTACTACCCGATCTTCACCGCCGAGGGTGCCCTGATCACCCAGCAGGCGCGCAAGACCGCGGGCCTTGAGAACACGGCCCTGGCCGGCGCCGACGGCATGCTGAACAGCGACTGGCTGGCAGCCGCGGGTGCCGCGGCCGAGGGCGTCTACCTGTCGGGTCCCGACCTGGCGTTCACCGGTGACTTTTACGAGGACACGTTCCTCCCGAAGTACAAGGAGATCTCCGGCCTGGACGAGCCGACCAGCGTCTTCCACGCCCATGCCTTTGATGCCTACAACATCCTGGCCGCGGCGATCGAGAAGGTCGCCATCGAGAGCGGTGGGAAGACCTACATTCCGCGCACCGCGCTGCGGGATGCGGTGCTCGCCACCAAGGATTACGCGGGCATCACCGGCACGCTGACCTGCGACGCGACCGGCGACTGCGCCGACGCCAAGATCAGCGTCAGCAAGGTCGAGAACGGCGAGTTCGTCCGAATCTGGCCGTAAGGGCCCGATCAACTCTCGACCCATGATCCATGGGGCGGGTGAGCCGGCTTCCGGCTCACCCGCCCGCTAGTCCGAACGCCAACCCGAAGCGGAGCACCAGATGCCGATCCGTCTTCCCAGGTTGAACCTCGTTGACACGTTCCTGCGACTGCTCGGCGGCGGCATCGTGGCCATCGCCGTCATCGGCTCGATCCTCACCATCGCCGGCGGACGGTTCGGCGTCGCCGAGTGGCAGTCGTTCGTCGCCGCGGGGCTCGCCCTCGGCAGCGTCTACGCGCTGATCGCCCTCGGCTACACGCTGGTGTACGGCGTCCTGTTCATGATCAACTTCGCCCACGGCGAGGTGTTCATGTGGGGCACCTTCACTGCCTACTTCGCCGCCACGGGCCTCGAGAACGCGGGCATGTTCGAGTCGAACCCGGTGGTGGCCCTGCTGCTGACCCTGGCGGTCGCCATGACGGTGAGCATGTGCGTGGCGATCGGGCTCGAGCGCGTCGCCTACCGGCCGCTGCGCAATGCGCCGCGCCTGGTGCCGCTCATCACGGCCATCGGCGCCTCGCTGTTCCTGCAGTACACCGCCCGCGGCTTCTACGGCTCCGGCGTGCGCAGCTACCCGGAGTTCCACCTGTTCGAGGGCGACATCAACCTGGGCTTCATGGTGGTTGACATGCGCGACGTGCTGGTGGTGGTGGCCGCCCTGGTGCTGATGACCGCCCTGTACCTGTTCATCGAGCGAACCCGCACCGGGCGGGCCATGCGCGCGGTGGCCGAGGACAAGGACGTCGCCGCCATGATGGGCATCAACGTCGATCGCATCATCGTCATCACCTTCGCCATCGGCGGTCTGCTGGCCGGTGCGGCCGGCATCCTGTACATCTTCATCTTCAACCAGGTCCAGTTCTACATGGGCTTCCTGCCCGGCATCAAGGCCTTCACCGCCGCAGTGCTGGGAGGCATCGGCAACGTGATCGGCGCCGCCCTCGGCGGCCTGATCCTCGGCGTGCTGGAGCAGGTCGGCCCGAACCTGATCCTGACCGGGTTCAACATCCCCTCGCCCAACCAGCTCAAGGACGTCATCGCCTTCACGGTGCTGGTGCTGGTCCTCATCTTCCGGCCCAACGGCCTGCTCGGACGCAAGGAGAACGTATGAGTCCCTCCCTGCGCAGGAGCCTCGCCATCGGTGCGGTCGGCGGCATCGTCAACATCCACACCAGCCTGGTGGGGATGATCACCGCCTTCCGCCAGCGCGAGTTCATCGACGGCGTCATCACCCTGGGGTCGCTGATCCCGCTGCTGGTCGCGTTCCTGGCGTCGTGGATCGCGGTGCGCCGGCGGATGCAGGCCCGCGAGACGCAGGCGAGCGGCGTCGCACTGCTCGGTCACGGGTTGCTGGCCGGCCTGACGGCCACCGTCATCCTGGCGCTGCTGATGATCGCGGTCAGCTCGTTCGACATGTCCGGCATGCTGATCAATGCCACGGGCAAGCTGACTTCGACGGTGCATTACGGGCTGGACCTGCTGCCCGGCACCATCGCCCTGCTCGGGCTGGGAGCAATCGCGGCAGCGCTGGGGGCCAGCCTGCACGTGCTCCCCACGGCCCTCGGGCGTGCGCTGACCACCGGCCTGGTCTTCACGGTGGGCCTGGCGCTGATGGAGCCGTTCGTGGCGGCCATGCTGGAGAACATCGGCCTCCGCGCGGTCGAGAACCTCATATTCAAGAGCGGGGCGCTGACGGTGCCGGGGACGCTGGTCGCATTCTTCGGTGCGGCGGCCATCGGCTACCTGTGGCGGCGTTCCGGCAGGGAAGTCACCCGGAAGCGCCTCGAGACGGCGCGGCGACGGAGCCCGGTCATCTACAAGATCGTGGCCTTCGGCATCATCGCCGTGCTCCTGCTGGCACTGCCGCAGCTGGTGGGCGAGCGGCTTTCGTTCGTGATCAACCAGATCGGCATCTACGTTCTGCTGGGCCTCGGCCTGAACATCGTGGTCGGCTTCGCCGGACTGCTGGACCTTGGCTACGTCGCCTTCTACGCGGTGGGCGCGTACACCATCGGCATCCTCACCTCGCCCGCCTCGCACGCGTTTGCACCTCAGATCTCGTTCTGGGCCGCCCTGCCGGCGGTGGTGGTGATCGCCGCCACCATCGGCCTCATGGTCGGCGCACCGGTCCTGCGCCTTCGCGGCGACTACCTCGCCATCGTGACCCTGGGCTTCGGTGAGATCGCGCGCATCATCTTCCTGTCGGAATGGGCGGCACCGGTGACCGGCGGCGCGCAGGGCATCCTGTCGATCCCGCCCCCGCCCCCCTTCCCGCGTGAGCAGCAGCTCCTCTACTACCCGATCCTGCTGTTCTGCGTGATCGCGGCCATGGGCGCGCTCAGCCTGTCCGAGTCGCGGGTGGGCCGCGCCTGGAACGCCATGCGCGAGGACGAGACCGCGGCGGAGGCCACCGGGGTCAGCACGGTCAAGTACAAGCTGCTGGCCTTCGGTCTGGGCGCCGCGTTCGGCTGCCTGTCGGGCGCCATGTTCGCGGCCTGGATCGGCAGCATCTTCGCCAACAGCTTCGAGATCCTGGTCAGTATCAACGCCCTGGCCCTGATCATCCTGGGCGGCATGGGCAATATCATCGGCGTCATCGTCGGCGCCTTCGTGCTGGTGGGGCTGCCCGAGCTGCTGCGCGAATTCGCCGATTACCGGCTGCTGCTGTACGGCGCCATCCTGGTGACCATGATGATCCTGCGACCCGAGGGCCTGCTGCCCAGCCGCGCCGCCAGTCGGAGCTGCGGGAGCACGAGGACGCGCAGGGCCAACACCCACCCGCGGGAGGGGTCCCGGGCTCCGAGGCGGCCAGCCCGGCGGTGACGTCATGACCGATGCGATCCTCCAGGCGCGCCAGGTCACCATGCGCTTCGGCGGCCTGATCGCCAACGACCGGGTGGACTTCGACATCCCGCGCGGCTCGATCGTGTCGCTCATCGGGCCCAACGGAGCGGGCAAGACCACGTTCTTCAACCAGCTGACCGGCATGCTCACGCCGACATCGGGCGAGATCGAGTTCGAAGGCAACTCGATCCTGGGCCGGCCGCCCAACCAGATCGTCGAGCTCGGCATAGCGCGCACCTTCCAGAACATCAGGCTGTTCGGCAGCATGAGCGTGATCAACAACGTGATGGTCGGCCGCCACGTCC
>JADLBB010000163.1 GCA_020848055.1 Chloroflexota bacterium
ACCTGTCGGAGGAGTCGCTGGCCATGGTGATCGAGGAGTCGGAGGTCACCAGGCGAGAGGAGGTGAAGCAACTACCCGCTGCCTGATGAAACCGATGAGCCGTTACACCACTTCATCCGACTTGACTCGGCGCTCGAGCTGACGCTTGATGTCGGCAGCGATCGCCGAGTGCCCCGCGTCGAGGAGGCGGTCCAGTTCCGGGCCGTTCCAGAACACGCGCACGTCCAGCCGCGCCCCCATCGACGCGAACAGCCGCTCCGCAGCCTCCATCCGCATGCTTCCGGCCCTGCCTCGCTCGAGTCGGCGGATCTCCTTTACTGATACGCCTGACCTCGACGCGAGGTCCGCCTGCGTGAGTCGCGCGCGCGTCCTCAACAGCCGCGCCGGCCGGGCCATTCGCTCCGGTGTCATGGCACCATGATCCATGGTACCGGTTACCAGCGGCTTATCCGGGGGTTACTCGGTGCTGACCTCTGGCGACGCCCACAACCGGCCGTGGCGGGCCGATTGCGGTCGCCAGCGGTCGCCAGTGGGCGGCGTGGCCCGCTGCACGTGGTGGGCCGCAACCGGCCGATTCGAGCCGATTGCAGGCGTTAAGCCGCCGCCAGTGACCGGTGTCACGCTCGCGACGACCGTGGCCTTGCTCCGGGACGCCCACAACCGGCCGTTGCGGGCCGATTGCGGTCGCCGCTGCACGTGGTGGGCCGCAACCGGCCGAGTTGGGCCGATTGCAGGCGTTGAGCCGCAGTTACTGACCGGTGTCACGCTCGCGACGACCGTGGCCTTGCTCCGGGACGCCCACAACCGGCCGTGGCGGGCCGATTGCGGTCGCCAGCGGGCGGCGTGGGCCGCAACCGGCCGTGGTGGGCCGATTGCGGTCGCCAGCGGGCGGCGCAGGCCGCGGCCGCGACGCAGCGACAGGCCGAACGCAGCGACAGGTCGAACGCAGCGTCGAGGGGCGGAGGCAATCGATGCCTCCGCCCCTCGAGATCCTCCAGGGAGCTGGTTTGATGCGCGGGGCCGGTCTCCCCCGTCCCCCGACGGCCGGTCCCGCGCCGCGACCCGCTAGCGGCGGCGCTCCCGCGACTTCACGTTCGCCAGCGTCAGGGCGCCGAGCGAGGCGATGAAGAGTCCCGCCAACAGCAGCGGCAGCGTCCCGGTTCCACCACCCGTGCCGAGCCCGCTCCTCGAATCGATCGAGGTGTTGGGCACCGACGGGGCCGGCGTCGGCGTCCCCGCCAGCGGCGGAGGCTCGACGGCCACGGTGACCGAGTCGTTGCCGGAATCCTCCGGCGTCTGATCGGAGACGATGGTGGCGCTGTTCACGGTCGCGGCATCCCTGGAGATCGTCTCCGGGTCCACCGTCGTTCGGAACGACACGCTGCCGCTCTCGCTCAGGGTCGCGAAGGTCCACGTGACCGCGCCATCGGCGAAGATCCCCCCGTTGGCCGCATCGAGGAAGACGAAGCCCTCCGGGATGACGTCGGTGATCACCGCGTTGGTGACCGGTCCGTCGGTCAGCGTGTAGGTCAGGGTCCAGGTCACGATCGCCGGATCGGCGACGAGTGAGCCGGACGGTCCGCTGATGACGATCTGCTCGGCATCGGCGGCCTTGTCGATCACCAGGGTCGGGACGCGCACGACGATCGTCTCGTCGTCGCTGCAGCGGTCACCCACGCACGGGCCATCGGTGATGGTCGCCACGTTGGTGTAGCTGCCGGCCGTCGCGTCCGCGTTGACGGTCGCGCTGTAGGTCAGCGTGTCGCCATCGGCCACGCCGGCCAGGTTCCAGGTGATCCGGTTGGTCCCGGCATCGTAGGTGCCACCATCACTGATGGCGGTCGCCGCACCGATGCCAGCGGGCAATTGATCGACGACCGTCATGGCGCCGATCGGGCCGTTCTCGACCATGAGCGTCAGCGTGAAGTCCACGCTCGTGCCGGGCACGACCGAGCCTTCAACACCCGAGGTCTTGACGATGCTCACGTCCTGGACTCGAACGGTCGCCTCGTCGCAGACGAGCCCGTCGTTCTGATCCACGTCGACACAGCCCAGGTTGGCCAGGCTGCCCGAGGCTCCGACGTCCACGCTGGCGTCGTAGGAGAACGTGTGCGTGCCGGCGGCCAGGCTCCCGACCGTCCAGGTCAGATCCTGTCCATCGATGGCGAAGCCGGTCGACGGATCGGCGCTGTCAGCCACGTAGCTGAGCCCAGACGGCAGCTCGTCGGTGACGACCACGTTGGTCGCCGTCCCGGCGTTGACCGTCACGGTCAGCGTGTAGTGGATGACCTGGCCGGGCTCGACGGCGGCGTTATCGCCGGCGTCGCTGACCTTGTCGAAGCCGACCGACACGCGGTCGTTGCTGATGACGCACACGATGTGCTCATCGGCGCCGACGTTCACGGCCAGCGGGCCGGCGCCGGCGGCCGAGGCGACGACGTCGCCCTCGTCCTCATCCACGCGGCACTCGATCGAGCTGGCGTAGTTCGCCAGCGAGGTCCCCCCGTCGCCGAGCTCGCCCACGGTGTGGCTGCCGGTGTCGACCGACACCGCGCCGGTCGTGCCGCCGTCACCCACGCCATCGGCATGGGTCACGCCGTCGATCTGGATGTCGAACCGACCCGGATCGTCGGCCGGGTTCAGGTCCTTGATGACGGTCAGACTGCCGGTCTCACGCACGTTCGTGATCGTGCAGGTCGCCTCGCCGCCATTGGGAATCCAGACCTGCGAGCAATTCTCGTAGGTCGCCGCGTAGCCATCGGCCGCATTCTCGACGACCGAGTAGCTGCCGGCGGGGACGGTGAACGAGTTCGAGCAGTCGGCGTCGAAGTCGACGGCCTCACCCTCGTTGATCGCGAAGCTGAAGTCGTCGCACGTCGCGTCGCCGCCGGAGACGACCTTGTTGACGATGAGCGTGCCGGGCTGATCATCGTTGCTGATCGTGCACGTTGCACTCCCACCGTTGGGGATGACCAGGCCACTGCAGTTGGCATAGCTGGTGTCGAAGCCGTCCGCATCGGTCTCGACGACCGTGTACGTGCCGGCATCGACCGTCATCGAGTTGGAGCAGTCCGCCTCGAAGCCGATCGGGTCGCCACCGTTGACGCGGAAGCCGAAGTCGGCGCACGTCGCGTCGCTTCCGTCATCGGCCGTCAGATCCTTGACCACGATGAGCGTGCCGGGCTGATCATCGTTGGTGATCGTGCAGGTCACGTTCCCGTCGGTGGTGATCGACAGGTCATCGCAGTTGTCGCGGGTCGTGTCGTAGCCTTCGGCACCGGGCTCGGTGACCGAGTAAGTGCCGGTCGGCAGGGCCAGGACGTTGGTGCAATCGGAATCGAAGCCGATCGTCTCCCCGCCGTTGACCTTGAAGCCGAAGTCGTCGCAGGTCGCCGTGCCGCCGTCGTCATTGATGACGACCTTGGTGACGGTCAGCGTGCCGGCGTTGCGGGTGTTGGTGATCGTGCACACGATGTCACTGCCATCGGTCACGTCCACCGACCACGCGTTGCCCTGTCCCGGCGTCGCCGCGACCGGAGCGTTCTGTGCGGCCGTGTCCACGCAGCTGATCGACGCCGCGTAGTCGGCCAGGTTGGTGCCGCCGTCGGCCGTCTCGGCCACGACGTACTCACCGGCATCGAGCTCCTGCTCGCCGGTCGTGCCGTTGTGCCCGACGCCATTCGCCAGCACCTGGTTGCCGATCCACAGGTCGAAGCGACCCGGGTCGTTGGTCGGGCTGAGCTCCTTGCGGACCTCGAGGTGGCCGACCGGGCAGGCGATCTCCTGGTACAGGTCGTCGAACAGGTCGGGCAGGCCGCTGCCGCTGGTCACCGCGCGGAAGCCGCCCGGATTGCCGGCATCGACGTAGCCGGGCTTGGAGATCTTCTGCATGAGCGCGTACGACACGCCGTTGCCGCCTTGGCCGAGGTCGCCGCCGTCGGGCCCGATGGCCACGGCGTACGCCTTGTCGGCCGACGCCAGGTAGCTGGCGATCTCCGCGTTGTTGGGCGTGTAGCTGTCCGGGTCGGGGTTGCCGTCGGACAGGAAGATCAGCACCTGGGTGACCGGCTCGCCGTTGTAGGTGCTGCGGGCACCATCGAGCATGTTGTCGGCACCCTCGGACATGCCGAGCTTGAACGGCGTACCGCCGCTGGCGCTGATCGCGTTGATCGCGGTGTTGATGGTGGCCGCGTTCGACGTGCCGAGCGCGACGTTGCGCGTCTTGGTCGTGCCGCCGAACGTGCTCACGCCGATCTGGTGCAGCGTGCCGACGCTGCCGGCCGGACTGTCAAACTGCGACACCAGCCCGGTGGCCGCCAGCTTGGCCCAGCCGAGGCGCGTGTGCGCCCCTTCATTGGTGTTCATGCTCCCGGATCGGTCGATCACGAAGACCAGGTCGATCGGGACCACGCCACAACTTGCTCCCTCGGTGGCGCTCACACGTTCGGGCACGAACGTCATGAGCATCCCGAGCACCATGAGGAACGACATGAACACCGCGAAGCCCCGGTCGATGACCGAGACCCGCGTCGCCATGCCGTCCATGCTGCGGAGTTCCATTGCCTTCCAGCTCCCCTGAATGATTCCGATGCGGCCGATGCGGCCGATGTTGGTGGGCGTCGCGACGGTGTTCGCCGGTGGCCCCACAGGCTTGATACGCCAGGGGTACCAGGCGTCGCAAGGACCTCCGCCCGACCCGCGAGAGAGGTCCGGTGGGGAGGGTTGTCGCAGTGTCCGGAGCGGTGCAGTACTTCGGTCCGGGTTGGTGTTGCCGCCATGCAACGGGACGCCGGTAAGCCGCCGATAAGCGGCTGGTACAACGGTTGCCCTCAGAATGGTACCGATGGCGCCGTTGCTCGACCTGCTGCTGCCGCCCGCGTGCGTCGCGTGCGGCGTCACCGGCGAGGTCATGTGCCGCCGATGCCGGGCAGCCATGGCCGCACCGGACCCGGGAGCCTTCATCGCCGTCGATGGCGGGGTGGTGATCGGGGACGCGGCGCTGCTGGCGATCGGCGCCATGGAACACCGTGGACCCGCGCGTGCCGCGCTCGGGCGCCTCAAGTACGCCGGCGCCGCGCGCGCCTGCGGCCCGCTGGCGGCAGCCGCGGCTCCGACGCTGGCCCGACTGCTCGAATTGGCCGGC
>JADLBB010000164.1 GCA_020848055.1 Chloroflexota bacterium
GCAGCGCCGCGATGTCGGGCGCCGGCGGACGGTCCTCGTCCAGATGCGGCACCAGCCGGCGGATCGCCGCGTGCGCCGCTGCGAGCACCGGTCCTGGCGTGAGCGGCAGGCGGAAGTCCAGGCCCTGCGCCGCGCACAGTGCCTCGACGGCCAGCACCTGCTCGGCGCGATCGACCGCCTCGCGCAGGTGGAGGGCCGCCGTGCCGCCCATGCTGACGTGGTCCTCCTGGTTGGCGCTGGTCGGGATCGTGTCCACCGATGACGGGTGGGCCAGCGTCTGCAGCTCGTTGACCAGGGCCGCGGCGGTGTAGTGCGCGATCATCAGGCCGCTGCGCACGCCGGGCGCATCGGTCAGGAAGGCCGGCAGGCCCGACAGGTGGGCGTCGACCAGGCGCGCGGTCCGGCGTTCAGATATCGACGCCAGCTCGGCCACGGCCATGGTGGCGTAGTCGAGCGCCAGCGCCAGCGGCTCGCCGTGGAAGTTGCCACCGGATCGGACCTCGCCCGAGGGCAGGACCAGGGGGTTGTCGGTGGCCGAATTGATCTCGACCTGCAGCACCCGCCCCAGCTCGCCCAGCGCATCGCGGGCGGCACCGTGAACCTGGGGCATGCAGCGCAGCGAGTAGGCGTCCTGCAGCCGATGCTCGGTGTCGGCACGGTGCGAGGCCCAGATGCCGGATCCGGCCATCAGTTCGCGCAGGTGGCGGGCGGACGCGACCTGCCCCGGATGCGGCCGTGCGCCGATCAGGGCCTCGTCGAACGCGGCCGCGGTGCCCAGCATGGCCTCCAGGCTCATGGCGCCGATGACGTCGGCGGTTATCGCCAGTCGCAGCGCGTCGTGGTGGGCCAGGCACCCGATGCCGGCCATCAGCTGCGTCCCGTTCAGCAGGGCCAGGCCCTCCTTGGCGCCGAGCGTCAGCGGCTCCAGGCCCGCCCGCGCCAGCGCCCGCGCCCCGGATTCCGGCCCTGCGCCATCCACGGTTGCCTCGCCCTCGCCGATGAGCACCAGCGCGATGTGGGCCAGCGGCGCCAGATCGCCCGACGCGCCCAGGCTGCCGCGCGACGGCACGACCGGATGTATCGCCGCATTCAGCATGGCGACCAGCAGCTCCACGACCTCCGCCCGCACGCCGGACATGCCGACGGCCAGCGCGTTGGCCCGTAGCAGCAGCATGGCTCGCACGACCTCCTCGGGCAGCGGGCCGCCCACGCCCGCGGCGTGCGAGCGCACCAGGTTGCGCTGTAGCTCGGCGGTCTGTTCGGGCGCGATGCGAACGTTGGCCAGGTCGCCAAAGCCGGTGGTGACGCCGTAGACGGTCGCGCCCTCGGCGACCAGCCGCTCGATGACGGCGCGGGATTCGGTCACGCGGACGGCGGCCGCCGCGTCGAGCTCGACCGGCCGGCGACCGCGCGCCACCTCGATCACGTTGTCGATGGCGAGGTCCCGTCCGGTGAGAGGAAGCGGCGGCATCGGTCCGTATACTACGCACCGATGCGACGGCTGCCCGACCCGATGAGCCGCCTCGTGGTGCAGGACGACGCGAAGCACGAGCTGGGCGGGGCCGTACCCAGCCCCGCGGCGGCGTTCCTGATCAGCATGATCATGCTGCCGGCCCTGTTCTGGCTGGTCATGCTGAAGCGCACGACGATCTCAACCGCTCCGGAGGAGTGGCTGATGGGCACGGTCGTGCCAGCCATCCACGCCTGGGTGCAGTCAAACCTGCTGCCGCTCGAATGGCTGATCGTGGCGGTCAGCGGCCTGGGCAGCGGCTGGTTCGTGGCGCTGGCCTTCGCGCTGCTCGGGTTGCTGGCGCTGTCGCGCGGCCGGCGCGACCTGGCCGTCCTGCTGGCGTTCGGGACGCTCGCCTTCCCGATCGAGTGGGCCCTCAAGTACTTCGTGTCGCCCGAGGCCATCTCCCTGCCGACGCTGTGGAACGCGATCTTCGATGTCGGGGGTGTCGGGCTCGACGACATCGCCGACTTCCCGGCCGGGCACGCGCTGCGCGCGACCGTCCTGTATGGCCTGGTCGCCTTCTGCATCGCGCGCCTGTCGCACGACCGGCGCCAGGGCTACCTCGCCTACCTGGTGGCGGCCGTCATCATCGTCGCCATCAGTGCCACGCGGATCTACCTCGGCGCGCACTTCCCGATCGACGTGCTCGGTGGATGGATGGCCGGTGTCTCGCTGCTCGCGATCCTGGTCGCCATCCACGTCCTGCGCGTTGACGAGGCGGCCCGCGCGCGGGCTCGCGCGGCGCGTGAGGGTGACCGCGCGCAACGGGTGGCCGTGCCCCTTGCCGATCACGTCACCGGCCCGCCCGAAGTGCCGGGGGGCTGAGCGCTGCTCGACTTCATCGACCGCGAGGTCATCCCGTTCGTCCTGCGCATGTACGACGCCGTCGGCTACCTGGGCGTGGCCGTCGCCGTGGCGCTCGAGACGATCGTGGCCCCGATCCCATCGGAGGTCATCCTGCCCATGGCCGGCTGGAAGGTCAGCCAATCGGTCGCCGACCCTTCCATCGTCGAGCCGCTGACCGGGCAAGCGTGGAACATCCCGATGGCCGTTGCGTTCGCCACGCTCGGCAGCCTGGCAGGGGCGCTGTTCGGGTACGCGATCGGTGCCTGGGGCGGGCGTCCGCTGCTCGACCGATACGGTCGCTACGTCGGCATCGGCGCGACCGACCTCGACCGGGCGGAGCGCTGGTTCGAGCGCTGGGGATCGTGGGCCGTGTTCCTGGGTCGCATGGTGCCTCTGGTTCGAACGTTCGTCAGTTACCCGGCCGGCATCAGCCGCATGCCGATCGGCCGCTTCATGCTGTTCAGCGCGCTCGGCTCGCTGCCCTGGAACGCCGCGCTCATCTTCGCGGGCTTCCTGGTCGGCGAGAATTACCCGCTGATCGAAGCCGCCCTGCGGCCGTGGGAGGCCGTCATATACGTCATGGTGGCGGCCAGTGCGGTGGCCTTCGTCATCTGGTTCTACGCGAGCAAGCGGCGGCGGGCCTGAGGTCGGTCACCAGCCCCGGTCCAGGCGTCGCGCCGCCCAGTCGCCGAACGAGGGCGCGGTCTCGTCCGCGCCCGCCGCGCGGAGCGCCTCCTCGCCGGA
>JADLBB010000165.1 GCA_020848055.1 Chloroflexota bacterium
GCTCCAGCCGCTCGCGACCGATGGCGCCGAGGCGAGTACGGCTGCACCGAGCAGGCTGCCGATGCCGAGCGCCAGCGCGCGCGCGACCACGCGAGGCGGACGGCGCGTCGAACGAGCGGACATGAGATGGACTCCGTACATGGCGGCGACGGGCGGCATCGGGCGCCGATCTCACGCTACGGAGGCGCACGGCGCGGGTCAGTAGCCGAGAGGTACTGCCCGGCGGGGTGACCCAGCGCCCTCGCGTTGCTGCCTCGCACAAGGCGGCCGCACGCTACCCTGTGCCGGTGAACCGCCGCCTGGCTGCCACGGCTATCACCATGCTCCTCGCGGTCTCCGGCTGCGCCCCGGCGCCGTCGGAGTCGCCCGCAGCGAGCGGCGACGGGCCGGAGCAGGCGTCGATCACGGTCGGCGTGCTGCCGATCGTCGACGTCGCGCCGATCTACCTCGCCATCGATCGCGGGCTGTTCGCCGCCGAGGGCCTCGACGTCAGCATCGAGCTCGTCCAGGGCGGCGCGGCGGCCATCCCGGCGCTCGTGTCGGGCGACCTGGACTTCTCGTACGGTAACTGGGTCTCGTTCCTGCTGGCCAACCAGCGGGGCATCGAGCTGCGGGCCGTGGCGGCCGGCGTGTCGGCCACGCCGGGATTCACCGAGTTCCTGGCCCTGCCCACATCGGGCCTGGAAGGAAAGCCCGTCAACATGGCCGGGGCGACCGTGGCCCTGAACACGCTCAACAACATCGGCGAGTTGGCGCTGCGCTCGCTGCTGGAGGCCAACGGCCTGGGCGTGGACGACGTCCAGTTGCTGGAGGTCGCCTTCCCCGACATGGGCGCCACCCTGGAGCGCGGCGACGTCGACGTCATCTGGGCCAGCGAGCCGGTGCCCACGATCGTCAAGGGCGACCTCGACGCGGTGGTCGTGGCCGATTCGTTCAGCGGCGACATGGCGGGCTTCCCGGTCGCCGGGTACCAGGCCACCGCCAAGTTCGTCGCTGACAATCCGCGCACGGTGGCCGCCTTCCGCAGGGGACTGGCGGCGGCCATCGACCTCGCCGACTCCGATCCTGGGGCGTTGCTCGCCGTCATCCCCGGCTACACGAACCTGCCCGCCGATGTCGCCGGGCGCCTGGCCCTGCCGCGCTACGAATCGGCCATCACTGCCGACACGCTCGAACGTGTCCTGGAGCGGCTGCGCCGGTTCGAGATGATCGAGGAGGGCCTGGACGTCGACGGCCTGGTCGCGCCGGCGAGCGAGCCCGCGTGAGCCTGGCGCTCGGCGCGACCGACGCGCCGGGCCGAGTCGGGCGTGGCCTGATCGGGGTCGCGGCGTTCATCGGGCTGGCCGAGGTCGTGACTCGCGCCGGGATCGTCAACCCGGCGTACCTGCCGCCGGCCTCGAGCGTGCTCGGCACGACGGGGCGCCTGCTGGTCGACCCGGCGTTCCTGGTCCACGTCGCCGGCACCCTTGCCGCGTGGGCCATGGGCCTGGCCGCAGCGGCGGCCATCGCCATCCCGATCGGCCTGCTGCTCGGATCGTCGCGGCGGGTTCGGGACGCGTCGGCCGCGGCCGTCGAGCTGCTGCGGCCGATCCCGTCGGTCGCGCTCATCCCGCTCGCCATCCTGCTCCTCGGCCGCGGGCTGGACATGCGGGTCGCGCTCGTCGCCTACGCATCGGCCTGGCCGATCCTGTTCAACACCATCTACGGCGTGCGCGAACTCGACCCGCTGGCGATCGACACGGCGCGGGCATTCGGGCTGGGCCGATCCGAGGTCATCCGGCGCATCGCCCTCCCGAGCGCGGCGCCGTTCATCTACACCGGGCTGCGGGTTGCCGCGAGCATCGCGCTGATCCTGGCCGTCTCGGTCGAGCTGATCGCCGGCGGCGCGCCGGGCATCGGCACCTGGATGCTCGCCAACTCGGGCGCGGGCGTGCCGCGTGAGTTGCTGTACGCCGGGATCGTCGTCAGCGGCCTGCTCGGGCTGGCCATCAACGGCCTGATGGTCGCCGGTGAGCGGCGCCTGTTCGCGTGGGCGCCGCGCCTTCGGAGCCGGTTGTGACGGCCGTCGCGCGCGCGCAGCCCAACGCCAGCGACGGCGCGGGCATCGGTCTGCGGCTGGCGGTCATCGTCGGGCTCGCGGTGGCCTGGGAGCTCGTCGCGTTACTCGCCAACGACCCGGTCTACTGGCCCAGGTTCTCCGCGGTGGCCGCGCGCCTGTGGGAGGCGTGGCTCGCAAACCCGGCGGCGTGGGTCGAGAGCGCGTGGCCCAGCACCTGGCGCCTGCTGGCCGGATGGATCGGGGCGGTGGTGAGCGGCATCGCCATCGGCACCCTCATCGGGCTGTCGGCGAGCGCCCGCGCCTACGTCAATCCGCTCGTCGAGTTCCTGCGATCCATTCCCCCACCGGCGCTGCTGCCGTTGTTCATCGTGCTGCTGGGCATCGGCGACGGCATGAAAGTGGCGATGATCGGCTTCGGGGCCGCCTGGCCGATCCTGCTCAACACCGCGGACGGGGTCGCATCGGTCGAACCGATGCGACGCGAGACGGCTCGCGTCTACGGGCTCACCGGGCGTGATGTCCTGGCCCGGATCGTCCTGCCCTCGGCCGGGCCGCGCATCTTCGCCGGGCTGCGCGTCAGCCTGTCGATCGCGGTCATCCTGATGGTCATCAGCGAATTGTTCGCCACCGTCGACGGCATCGGCTTTGAACTGATCCAGGCCCAGCGCAGTTTCAGGATGCTCGACGCCTGGGCCATCATCCTGCTGCTGGGCCTCATCGGCTACGCGCTCAACACCGTCCTTGGACTGGTCGAGCGCCGCGTGCTGGCCTGGCAGCTCGGCGCCACGCGGAGCGAACGATGACCGGTGGCCTGCTCGAGGTCGACGGTCTCGGCTTCCGCCATGCCGATGCGGCGCCCGACGCGCCGCCGGCCATCGAGGCCGTCTCGTTCAGCGTTCCCGGCGGTAGCCTGGTGGCGGTGGTGGGCCCGTCCGGCTCGGGCAAGACGACGCTGCTGCGCTGCGTGGCCGGGCTGGTGCGGCCCACCGCCGGCGAGATCCGGCTGGACGGGCGGCCGATCGACGGCGTGCCCGATGCCACCGCCGTCGTGTTCCAGGACTACGGGCGGTCGCTCTTTCCATGGATGAGCGTGGCGGACAACGTGGACCTGCCGCTGCGCCGCCTGGGCCTGGCGCCGGCAGAGCGTCGGACTCGTGTCAGCGATGCCCTGGCGGAGGTCGGCCTGGCTGGCACCGAGGCGAGCTACCCGTGGCAGCTGTCGGGCGGCATGCAACAGCGCGTGGCGATCGCGCGGGCGATGGCGTATCGGCCGCGGCTGCTCCTCATGGACGAGCCGTTCGCATCGGTCGACGCCCAGGTCCGCGCCGACCTGCAGGAGCTGACGCTCTCGGTCTGGCAGGCACACGGCAGCACGGTCCTGTTCGTCACGCACGACATCGACGAGGCGGTGTACCTCGCCGACCGGGTCGTGGTCCTGTCGCCGGCGCCGGCGCGCGTGGCGGCGGATGTCGCGGTCGGGTTGCCGCGTCCGCGCGACCAGATCGCCACGCGGTCGTCGGCAGCCTTCGTCGAGCTGCGCGCCAGGGTTGCCAGGCTGATCCGGCGGTAGATGGTTCATACCCCCGGCGGCGTCGCGCCGACGGCGCAGGAACCGGCCGGAGGAAGCAGCTACACCCAGGGCAGGTGGACCGGCAGGATCGCGTTGAGCAGCAGGCCGACGATCAGCAGTGCGCCGGCGCGACGGGTGTGGACGAACGCCGCACCCACGAACCACAGTGGCCAGCCGATGTATGCGTGCGGCGCCACATCCGGCTTCGGCGAGTTGAACACCCGCAGCGACTCGATCAGGCGCGGGATGCCGAGCATCGACAGCAGCAGCCACGGGCCGAGGAAGCCGACCGCCACGACGAGCGCGATGATCGGGTAGTAGACGATCATCAGGCCCTGCGCCACGCGCCGGGCGAGCGACTCGCCCAGGATGACCGGCAGCGTTCGGATGCCCTTGGCCGCATCGGCGCTGATCTTGTCGATGTGCTTGCCGAACAGCACGGTCGTCACCAGGATCGCGTAGGGCAGCGAGGCCAGCCACACCCACCCCGGCAGCGCGCCGGTCGCGACGAAGAACGTGCCGCCCACCATGAGCGGGCCCCACACGACGAACACGCCCGGCTCGCCGAGGCCGATGTGCTTGAGCCGGATGGGCGGCGCGACGTAGAAGACCGACACGAACAGGCCAGCCAGAGCAAAGCCGATGACCGCGGGGCCGCGGATCGAGGCGAGGTACAGCATGATGGCGAGGTCGATCGCGTTGGCCATCAGGA
>JADLBB010000166.1 GCA_020848055.1 Chloroflexota bacterium
CCGACAATTGCGAGTGCGAAGGCCATGGCTAAGGTGGCTGATCGCCGGTGCCGCGTAGCACTCATGACCCGGTCGTCCCTACCCCGTCGAGAGCACTCTAGGGCGGCCAGACGAAAAGTCAAGTGACAAAGTCCTTCCTGGCAAGTGTCGGAGTCCCGCCTGATAGGACGAAGTCACCGATGTCACCGTGCCACCCCTGTTGTCGATCGGCGGAGGTCACGATTGATCGTCTATGAATGGGGCCTCGGTCGCTGGTCCGCGCGGTATGCCACCACTTCGACGGCCTCGAGCGTGATCATTCCATCGCCCAGCATCCGATCGAGCTCGGGCAAGATGGCGCGGATCTTCTGCTCGGTATCAACCGCTTCGATCACGATCGGCAGGTCTTCGGACAGGCTCAGGAGACGCGTGGTGTGGAGGTGCTGCCTGGCGCCGAAGCCCTCGATACCCCTGAGAACCGTGGCACCCGCCAGACCGCGTTCTCGCAGGCGCTCGACCATCGCCTGGTAGAGCGGCTTGCCATGCCACCGATCGGCTTCACCGAGGTATACGCGGACCAGTAGAGCCGTCCCTGACGTTTGCATCAGATCGCCCTTCCAAGCGCCACGCCGACGACCACCGCGAGGACGCCAACGACAGCGGAACCCGCCAGATTGGCCGTCGCGTGCAGCCAGGCACCATCCTCAAGCAGCCGCCAGCTCTCGAGTGCCAGCGTCGAAAAGGTGGTGTACGCGCCACGAAGCCGATCATGAGTGGGCCACGTACCTCGGCAGACATCGCGTCGCGCTCGACGACCAATGCGAATAGCAGGCCCAGCAGGAACGAGCCAGAGACGTTGACGACGAGAGTGCCCCAAGGCAGGACGCCGCCGGTCCAACTGCTGATACGCAGGTCGACCAGGTAGCGGGCGATTGCTCCGGCGAAGCCACCGGCGCCGATGAGCAGGATAGGAACCACGTTCAACTCCTCACACGATCAACTGGATCGGTAGGAGCTATCAGCCCGACGGGCGGTTTCGGCGAGCCCCATCGCCGTTTGGAGCCGAAGGTGGGATTCGAACCCACGACCGACGGTTTACGAAACCGTTGCTCTACCCCTGAGCTACTTCGGCCCGAGCACGGCGTAGGGTAGCAGGGCCATCGGTGACCTTCCACCGCGACCGCCTCGGCGGGAACATCTGCGAGCGCATCGGTCCTACTCCGGTGGCGTCCAGCCGTGAATGAGGTCGTCGTGATAGCGCGGCGGGCCGCCGGCATCGGCAGCGGCGCGCGGAACCGGGGCCATCGGCGCCTTGCCCTGCACGGCCAGGACGTAGTAGGCGCAGATGTCGGTGAGCGGACACAGCCCACAGATCGGGCGCGGCGCGCGACAGGTGTCGCGGCCGTGGCGGATGAGCTCGACGTGGAACGGGTACATCTCGTCGGGCTCGAGCACCTCTTCAAGCAGGTCGTGCGCGCGCTCGAGCGGCGTGCGCGGCGGGAGCATCCCCAGGCGCGAGGCCACGCGGTGGACGTGAGTGTCGACCGGCAGCTGCGGCCGCCCGAAGTTGAACAGCAGGATGATGGCGGCCGTCTTGCGCCCGATGCCCGGCAGCGCCGTCAGCCATTCGCGCGCCTCGAGCAACGGCAGGGTGCCCAGGAACGACAGGTCCCAGGTGCCGGCAGTGGTGGCATGCACTTCGGCCAGGACGTGTTGGATGCGGCGTGACTTCGTCGGCGCCAGGCCGCCGGGGCGGATGACATCCTCCAGCTCGTCGGTGGGGGCTGTCAGCACCTCGTCCCAGGTCGCGTACCGCTCGCGGAGGGCGGTGAAGGCGCGGAACGAGTTGGTGTCGGCGGTGTTCTGCGACAGGATCGTCAGGACCAGCTCGCCCACCGTGTCCATCCGCGAGCCCGCCCAGGTCGGGTGGTCGTATCGCTCACCCAGGCGCTCCAGCACCACGTCGGCCAGATGGCGACGCTTGCGCCTATCGGCCGCGCGCTTCTGAGGGCTCGGGCCGCGCCGGCTCGTTCGGGCGCCCGCCTTCGACGGGCCTGGCCTGGAGGCTGGGCTCATTCGTCAGGGCGGTACTGGCGCTCGCCGCTGGCCGGGTCGACCCAGACCCGCAGCCGCTCACGCGTCGTCGGATCCATGAAGCGCTCCTCGGTGGGCCGGAACCGATGGACGCCCTCGCCGGCGCCCTCCGCCTTACCGCGCTCGGCGAGCTCGGAGCGATAGCGCATGCGCTCGAAGGCGACCGCCACCAGGCCGACGCCACCGATCAGGACCAGCCAAAGGCCGGAGAATCCCGCCGGCATGCCCGTGGCGACAAGCGCCAGCCCGATGATGAGCAGCAGCGCGGACCCGGCACTGATGCCGATCCGGATGAGCTGGAGCATCGGCGCCTATTCGCCCGGCTGCGGCGCGGCTGTGTCCGGCTCGACGACGACGGCGGTGCCGTAGGCGACGATCTCGCTCATCGAGTTGTTCAGCTCGCTGCTGTCGAAGCGCATGCTGATGACCGCGTTGGCGCCCATGAGCGACGCGTTCGCCACCATCCGGTCGAGCGCCTGGCGGCGCGTGTCCTCCAGCAGTTCGGTGTACTCGTGGATCTCGCCGCCGACCAGCGAGCGCAGGCTGGCGGTGATGTTGCCCGCCAGGCCGCGACTGCGGACGACAAGCCCAAAGGTCTGGCCCTTGGTTTCGGTGACGCGATGACCGGCGATGAAAGGGGCAGTGCTGACGATCATGGGTGCAGTATGCGCCCTCAGCCCACGCCCAGCTCCAGCCCGATGCCGACCGTGCGCGCCAGCCGCGCCGCTGCCGACGTCAGCAGTCGCTCGGTGTCGGCCATGGCGGTGGCCAGGTCGTTCGGTCCGTCGGCGATGGGCTGGACGACGGCAACGTGGGTTGCCGCTTCGAGCGCATCGGCACCGGGTCCGAGTGCCCCGCACAGGAGGACGACCGGGGTCTGTCGGGATCGGGCCAGGGTGGCCACGCCGATCGCCGCCTTTCCGTGCAGCGTCTGTTCGTCGGCGCGGCCCTCGCCGGTGATGACGAGGTCCGCATCGGCCAGCGCCTCGGCCAGCCCGACCAGCCCGGCGACGACCTCGACGCCGGGCACCACGTGGGTGCTGGTGAAGCCGAGCAGGCCGGCCGTCGTACCGCCCGCCGCTCCGGCGCCGGGCAGATCGGCCACGAGGCGCCCGGTGGCCTCCTCGATCGCGCGCCCGTAGTGAGCCAGCGCGGCATCGAGGGTTTCTGTTGTGGCGGTGTCGGCGCCCTTCTGCGGCCCGTACGTCGCCGCGGCCCCCCGCGGCCCGCACAACCGGTTGGTGACATCCGACGCGACTGTGAGCTTCACGCTGGGCAGCCTCGCGTCCAGGCCCTCGACCTCGATCCGGTCGAGGTGCGCCAGGGCGCCCCCGCCATCGGCCAGGTCGGCGCTGGCGGCGTCCAGCAAGCGCAGGCCGAGAGCGCGGAGCAGGCCGCTGCCGCCATCGGTGGTGGCCGAACCGCCGAGCCCGATCGTGATCCGCTCGACACCCGCGTCCAGCGCGGCTCTGATCAGCACGCCGGTCCCGCGGGTGGATGCCGCGAGGGCGTTACGCGGGGTCCGCTCGTCAGGCGTCAGCCGCGCCAGGCCCGACGCCGCCGCCAGCTCGATGAATGCGGATCTGCCGCCGTCCAGCAGGAGCCAGTCGGCGCTGATCGGGCGACCGATGGGGTCGGTGGTCTCGGTCGCGCGGCGTTGGGCGGCGTCGCCGAGGGCGGCAGCGACCGCGGCCAGGGTGCCCTCGCCACCATCGGCCATGGGCCGGCGAACGATCGTGTCGTCGGGTCGGACGCTGCTCCAGCCGGCCGCGATGGCCGCGCTCACGCCCACCGAGTCGAGCGCGCCGCCGAACGAGTCGGGCGCAATGACCACGTTCAGGCTCCGGACGGACATGGCATCCATGATAGGGAGGGCCAGGTCATGGATCGAGCTCGGTCGATCGCCAACCGGCCCGGATCGGCCGTTTGCGAGGTGGCGAGGCACGCGGCGGTCGCAACCGGCCAGCAGCGGGCGGTTGTGGCGCCGGCCGGTGGCCAGGATGTGCCGACCTGGCACGTATGGGGCAAGCGGTGGTTGCTCCGAACCTCCGATGTGCCGGGCAGGCACGCATCGGACAAGCAGCGGCAAGTTGCCGGCTTCCAC
>JADLBB010000167.1 GCA_020848055.1 Chloroflexota bacterium
CGTTCTCGCGCGCGTGCACGTCGAGGAACCAGTTGATCAACGCGCGCTGCAGGGTCGAGCCATCGCCGACGTACACCGGGAACCCGGAGCCGGCGACCTTCGCGCCGCGCGCGTTATCGATCAGCCCGAGCGCCTCGGCGATCTCCCAATGCGGGCGTCGGTCGCCACGCGCCAGCGGCTCGCCCCAGGTGCGAACCGTGACGTTGGCCTCCTCGCCGCCGACCGGCACGTCGGGGTCGGCCGGATTGGGGATGCGCAACATCGCGTCGTCGAGGTCGGCCTGGACCGCGGCCAGCTCGGCGTCGAGCGAGGCGATCCGATCGGCCGTCGCGGCCGACTCGGCCTTCAGCGCGGCAACCTCGGAGCCGTCCGCCGCGGCACCGGAGCGGATGGCCTCGCCGATGCGGCGGCTCGCATCGTTGCGCGTCGCCTTGAGGGCATCGGAACTGGCAACCAGCGTGCGGCGTCGCGAGTCGAGCTCGAGGGCACGGTCCACGAGCCCGGGATCGTCGCCCTTGTCGATGGCGCCCTGGCGGATCCGATCCGGCTCCTCGCGCAGTCGCTGCAGGCCGATGCTCACGCCGACGCCTCCACCAGGCGGCTCAGCACGAATTCCCGGTCGAGCGCCGCCAGCAGCCAGCCGGCGCGCGGGCCCGAGTCGCGGCCCAGGAACGCGGCGTACAGCGCGGCGAACGCCCGGCCAGCGGCCAGGTCGCGGGCCTTGGCGGTGGCGAAGATCGCGCCCTGCACCGCATCACCGTTCCAAGCAGCCTCGGCCAGGGCATCGCGCAACGCCCGCAGGTACGCGCGCTGGCCGTCATCCAGGGCGGCCACGGCAACCGGCAGCTCGTCGCGGACCACGCTCATCCGGGCGCGTTCCGGCGCGTACGCCTCCAGCCACGCCCGGGCCGCATGCCGCCGCTCGTCGAGGATCTCGGCCTCGCGCGCGGTCAGCGTCGAACCCTTCTCGGCGGCGACGCGTTCGGCGACATCGACGCCGGGCACCTGCTCCAGCAGGGCCAGGTGCGCGAACGGCGGACGGTACGCGGCCGCCTCGGTGGCGATGTCGGCATCGGGCTCGACCAGGCTGTAGGCGAAGACGCGCTCGTGGTCGGCCGGCAGCTCGCCGCGCACCTCGCGGCCGGCGGTGGCCGCGGCCAGGCGGTCCGATTCGTCGAACAGGCGCGGGATGGCATCGGTGCCGTCGGGGTCGAACTCGATGGCGACCTTCGGTCGCGGCCGCAGGAACAGGGTGCGCAGCTGCTCGGGCGGGATGACGTCGGCGACCTGGGTCGCCGACGCGCCAAGGCCCCGGCTGGTGGACATCTTGCGCCCGCCGATGTTGAGGAACTCGTATGGCACATTCATCGGCGGCTCGTTGCCGAACACCTCGCGCGCGATGGCGTCGGATCGGTCGCGGGAGCCGCCCCTGGTCGAGAGATCCTTCCCGGCTGGCTCGATCGTCACGCCGAACAGGTCCCACTTGGCGGCCCAGTCGACGTTGTACGGCAGTTTGGCACGCCCGCCGAAGGGTGAGGCGGTGCCGGCATGCCCGCAGCCACGGGCCCAGTCCACCAGGTCCGGCCGGCACTCGTAGCGCACGGTGCCGGACGCCCGATCCCAGCCGGTGACGATCGTCGTGCCGATGCGTCCGCACGAGGTGCAGATGACGAACAGCGGGTGCCACTCGTCGGGGTGGTCGACGTGCGCCACGCGCCGGTAGATGTCGCGGATGGTCGCCGCCGCATCAAGCGCGGCGCGGATGTATCGGTCCATGGCGCCCGAGGCATAGATCTCGCTCATCCAGTAGTAGACGTCGGGGCGGATGCCCAGGCCGTCGAACGTGTCGATGAAGGCCTGCGCGAAATGGCGCGCGTACGAGGCGTGGCAATCGCCGACCGGGTCGGGCACGTGCCCCAACGGCACGCCCATGTATCGGTCGATCGCATCGGGCGTCAGGAGCGCCTGGGCGTCCATCGGGTCGAGGTCGTCAACGCCGTAGCGCAGCTCGACCGGGACCCCGGCTCGACGAAGCGCGCGCGCGATCGTATCGACCACGACCGGGCCGCGCAGGCTGCCGACGTGGACCGTGCCCGATGGCGTCTTCGAATCGTTGACGACCTGCGGGCCCCGCGCGGCGGCCGCGATCTCGTCAGCCCAGAACACGCGCGGTCCGGGTAGCCGATGCCGCAAGCTCGTCGGCCCAGAACACGTTGCCCTACGCGATGCGAACGAGCGTGTATTCGATCGGGCCGGCGGGCGCCTGGACCGTGAAACGGGCACCGGTCTTGAGACCCATGAGCGCGGAGCCGACCGGCGACTCGTTGCTGATCCGGCCGTCGCGCGGCGCCGCCTCGGCCGAGCCCACGATCGTGAACGTCTCCTCGCCGTCGGCACCGGAGATCACGACCTTGGAGCCGATGCCGACCTTGTCGCCGTTGCTCTTCTCGATCACCGCCGCGTTGCGCAGCTGCAGCTCGAGCGTCGCGATGCGACCCTCCAGGAAGGACTGCTCCTGCTTGGCGTCCTCGTACTCGGCGTTCTCCGACAGGTCGCCGTCGAGCTTGGCCTCGTGGATGCGCGCGGCGACCCGCGGCCGCTCCACGGTGATCAGGGTGTTCAGCTCGGTCTTGAGCTTGTCGAGGCCCTCGGCGGTGAGATAGACCGGCTTGGTGTTCATGACTGGCCCCCTATCCTCCTGCAACGCGCCTGCGGAGCGGTTCCGGTGGAACGCCGCCCGACGGTGGAATAACAAAAAACGCTCCAGGCCCCGCGCGCCGGCGGCGTCTCCTGAAGCCGGCCGATCCCTGCGGCCAAGCGTCCCGATCGGCACCTGGTGAAGCCGCCGATCGTGCTCCGGATTGTAGGCCTCGACGGCCGTTCCGTCAAAGGTTCAGCCGGCCCGCCGAACGATCAGCGACCGATCGCCACGAGGGCCACCACGAGCGCGGCGAAGCCGAAGCGATACAGGCTGAAGACCGCCACCGAGCGCGTGCGCAGCCAGGAGAGCAGGAAGCCGATGGCGAGCAGCCCGGCCAGCGTCGCCACCGCGAACCCGACGCCGATGGCGAGCCACTCGGTGCCGGTGTGCGTCTCGGTCAGCAGCTTGCGCGAGCCGTACAGCCCAGCGCCCAGCGTGATCGGGGTTGCCAGCAGGAAGCTGAAGCGTGCGGCAGCCTCCCGCTCCAGGCCGAGCGCGAGTCCCGTGGTGATGGTGGCGCCCGAGCGGCTGATGCCCGGAAGAAGCGCCAGCGCCTGCGAGAAGCCGATGGTCAACGCGATGGGCAAAGTGACGCGCTCGAGCGGCCGAGTGCGGCTGCCGAGCCGGTCCGCCAGCCACAGGCCGGCACCGCCAACGGCCATGAATCCGGCGATGGCGAGGCGGACCGCGTCGCTGTCACCGTGCAGGGTGTCCTCGATGAACCCCTCCAGCCCGAAGCCGATGAGCGCCGCCGGGATGGTGGCCAGCAGCAGCAGCCAGGCCAGGCGCCGATCCACATCGTCGCCGATGCGCCGCTCGCGGATGCTCCCCCACCACGCTCCGAGGTAGCGCAGCCAATCGCGCGCGAAGTAGCCCAGCAGGGCCACCAGCGTGCCGAGGTGCAGGAACACGTCGAACGCCAGCGAGCCGACCGGCCCGCCCTCGGGCCAGCCGGCCATCCACGGCACCAGTTCCAGGTGCGCCGACGAGCTGACCGGGACGAACTCGGTCAGTCCCTGGATCAGCCCGATCAGCGCGGCCTGCAGGACGACGTCCATGGCGCTGCGCCCGCGCTCCTAGCGGATGAACAGCGGCGCGAGGACGAGGGTAATGGTGGCCAGCAGCTTGACGAGCACGTGCAGTGACGGGCCGGCCGTGTCCTTGAACGGATCGCCGACCGTGTCGCCCACGACCGCGGCGGCGTGCGCATCGGTCTTCTTGCCGATGGGATTGCCATGCTCGTCCTTGAGGTTGCCCGACTCGATATATTTCTTGGCGTTGTCCCACGCGCCGCCGCCGTTGTTCAGGACGGTGGCCAGCAGCACGCCGGCGATGGTGCCGACCATCAGCAGCCCGGCCACGGCCTGGTAGCCGAGCAGCAGGCCGACCACGATCGGGGTGACCACCGCCACGAGGCCGGGAGCGACCATCTCGCGCAGGGCCGCGCGGGTCGTGATGTCAACCACGCGCGCGTAGTCCGGGCGCTGACTGTAGTCCATGATGCCCGGCATCTCGCGGAACTGGCGGCGGACCTCGACGATGATCGACTGGGCCGTCTTGCCGACCGCTCGGATGGCGAGGCTGCTGAAGAAGTAGGCCAGCATGGCGCCGATGAGGGCGGCCACGAAGACCCCGACGTCGGCCAGGTTGACCGCGGTCAGCAGCTCGCCGCCGCGGTTCGTCTGGATCAGGTTGACCTTGTCGATGTAGGCGCTGAACAGCAGGAACGCCGCCAGCGAGGCCGAGGCGATGGCGTAGCCCTTGGTCAGAGCCTTGGTCGTGTTACCGACCGCATCGAGCCGGTCGGTGATCTCGCGGGTGTGCGACTCGGAGCGGCTGAACTCGGCCACCCCGCCGGCGTTGTCGGTGATCGGACCGAAGGTGTCCATGGCCAGGATGTAGGCGCAGGTCATCAGCATGCCCATGGTGGCGACCGCGGTGCCGAAGATGCCACCCACGTTGACTCCCTCGGCGTTCTCGAGCCCGGCCATCGACCCCAGCCAGTGGCTGGCGATGAGCGCCACGCCGATCGAGATGGCCGTGACGAAGGTCGTCTCGAAGCCGACCGCCGTTCCGCTGATGATGTTGGTGGCAGGCCCCGTGCGCGACGCCTCGGCGATCTCGCGCACGGGTCGGTAGGTGCCCGCGGTGTAGTACTGGGTGATGTAGACGAACACGACGCTGGTGGCGAGGCCCACGAGCCCGGCGAAGAAGAACCAGAGCCACACCGGCAGGCCGTTGGCCGTGGTCCCGGCGGTGTCCATCATCAGGTAGGTCGAGATGGCCAGGCCGCCGACCGACAGGATCGTCGTGACCCAGTAGCCGCGGTTGAGGATGTTCATCGGGTCCTCGGTCTCGGAACCGCGGATGAAGAACATCGCGACGATCGTGGCCAGCAGCCCGAAGGCGCGGACGACGAGCGGGAAGAAGATCCACAGCTCCGGATGCGGCCAGCCCGCGGTCGAGGCGATCGTGAAGACCGCGACGCCCAGGATCATGGCGCCGATGTTCTCGGCGGCGGTGGACTCGAACAGGTCCGCCCCACGGCCCGCGCAGTCGCCGACGTTGTCGCCCACCAGGTCCGCCACGACCCCCGCGTTGCGCGGGTCGTCCTCCGGTATGCCGGCCTCGACCTTGCCGACGAGGTCGGAACCGACGTCGGCGGCCTTGGTGTAGATGCCGCCGCCGAGCTGGGCGAACAGCGCCACGAAGCTGGCGCCGAAGCCGAAGCCGACGATCAGGAACGGCGCCTGGGCCACGGTCACCTCGCCGACGACCGCCTCGTAGACGGTAAAGATGCCCCATACGCCGAGCAGGCTGAGGGCCACCACCAGGAAGCCGGAGACCGCGCCGCCGCGCATGGCGACCTGCACTGCCTCCACCAGGCTGCGCCTTGCGGCCGAGGCGGTGCGCACGTTCGATCGCACGCTGATGAACATGCCGATGATGCCCGACGCCATCGAGCAGGCGGCACCGACCAGGAAGGCGATGGCGGTCATGATGCCGATCGGTCCGCCGGCCAGCGACGGCACGTCGGCCACGTCGGCGGTCTCCACCAGGGCGATGACCACGCCGATGACGACCGCTCCGACCAGCGCCAGCATGGCGATGGTCGTGTACTGGCGCTTGACGAAGGCATCGGCGCCCTCGCGGATGGTGTCGCCGACCGCCACCATCTCCGGCGTGCCGGTGTCGCGCGACATGACGTCGCGGGCCAGGTACAGCGCGAACGCCACGGCGATCAGCCCGGCGGCGGGAATGATCCAGGTGATGAGCTCCATGAGTCCTCCGAGTTCGGCCGGCGGCACGTTCGTCGGGCTCGCCCTGGGCCGGGATTCGTCGCACGCGAATCGCCGGCGGCAGGACCCGGACAGTCACTGCACCGCCAGCGATGCGGGCAGGATTCTAGCACCTTGCCGCGGTCCGGCATCACGGATGCCAGCGCGGCGCCCATCCGTCGCGGACCAGCAGCGTGCGCCGGCCGGTGGCCGGGTCGAAGGCCTCCAGCGTGCTGCGGCCGCCGTCTTCGATCTCAACCACCAGCATGCTGCCACCCGGGTCGAACGTGGCCGCCTCGACCCGCACCCCGGGTAGCGCCCGGCGCGCTGCGGGGCGCTCCGGATCGTCGGTCAGCCACAGGCTGCCGTCGTACGTGACGTAGGCCACCCTGCCGCCCGGGTCGATGGCCACGACGCGCGACCCGGTCCCCAGCTCCAGCGGCTGAGCCAACGTCCCGGATCGATACAACCGGTGAACCCGATCGCCATCACCCGGCGCCAGCGGCGCCACCGGCGCGCTCGCCGCAGCCGGTTCGGATGGCACGCCCGGGCCGCCAGACACGAGCACGGCCGACGAGTCGGGCATCCAGCGCGGCACCGAGGTCGCGGCCAACGGGATGATGGTCAGCCGCTCGGCCGGCAGCTCCAGGATCCCGACCGATCCGGCGAGATCGATGAACGCGAGGGCCCCTCCGTCCGGCGAGAAGCGCGGCGCGCGCAGCGCGGGCCCGGACCTGGTGCCGCTCGGCTCCGGCGCCGGGCTGGCGCCGCCGCCCATCCGAATGTCGACCTGCTCGGGCTCGCCACCACCGACCTCCCAGGCCCACAGCCCGAGCCAGGCGCCGGTGGTCGCATCGGCGCGCGCGAAGACGACGGTCCGTCCATCGGGCGAGTAGGCCGGGTCGAACTCCAGGTGGTCGGCATCGCTCAGTACCCGCCGGTCGCGACCGTCCGCGGCCATGAACACGAGGCGGGCGCCATCGGTCACGATGAGCGAGTCGCCGGTCGGCGAGACCGCGTAGTCGACCACGCCGCCGAGCTCCGAGCTGATCTGCCGCTGCCCGCTGCCGTCGGGGTTCATGGCCCACAGGTTGATCGGACCCGCCCGATCGGACAGGAAGGTGACCCCGTTGCTGATCTCGCCGATCGGCACGCCGGTCGTGAACGTCCACGAGGGCGCGTCGGCCATCGTGCCGCCCGCCAGGCCCCGCAGGTCGGGAGCGAGACGGACGCGGAACGTGGTGTTCGGCGGCAGGGCGGCCGACGGGGTGAAGACCAGGACGCTGCCGGCGCCGTCGGTGCCGGCAGGATCGTCCGGCCCGGCCTCCAGGCGCAGCGTGCCCGCCGTGGCCGGCTCGACGGTCAGAGAGTCGCCGGAGACGCTGGCGGGATCGATGGGCCGGTCGAAGAAGACCGCCAGCGGAGTCGTCACCGCGATGCCGTCAACGCCGTCGCCGGGCATCGTGGCGAGCGCCGTCAGGCCGGCCGCGACCGTCACGAACTCGATCGTCGCCGGCTCGCCGAGGACGACCCCGGAGACGTCGGCGGCGGTCTCGTCCAGGCTGATCCGGTACGTCTGGCCCGGGAGCAGCGGCCGGTCGGGCACCAGGTGCAGGCGACGCCCGTCCCAGCGGCGCTCGTAGTCAAACGCCGGATCGACCGAGAGCGCCCCGTCCACCGAGGCGGTGTCCATCAGGGAGCTGAACGTGAGCGTCACTGACGCCGCGAGCGGGACGTCGGTGGCGCCGTCGGCCGGATCGGAGGCGGCCAGCGTCGGACGCGGAGTGGTGTTGAATTCGAAGGGCGGCGGCAGCACGGCCATCGCGTTGCCGGCCAGGTCACTCACCCCGGTGGCCACGACGAAGCGGTAAGCCGCAGCCGGCGTAAGCGGCGAGGCCGGTGTGAACGTCATCGTCGCGCCGCTCCAGCTCACCGCCCCGGCCACGGGTGGCTCGAAGCCCGCCGCGGCGGCCGCGCCGACCTGGTCCACCGGCTCGCTGAAGGCGACCTCGATGCTGGTGGTGACCGCGGCCAGCCTATCGTCGTCGGGCAAGGGCTGGGTCAGGCGAATGGCGAGCACCGTGGGCGGCTGGGTGTCAACCGTGCTGGCCAGGTACAGGATGCCGGCCAGCACCAGCCCGCCGACCACCAGGACGGCCACGGTGCGGGCGATCAGCCACCGCATCGGCTCAGGCCGGCTGAACGTTGACGCAGCGCAGGACCGGCCCGCCGCGCCCGAACCAGACGATGTTGACCCCGGCGGGCGACTGGATCAGCCGGCGACGGTAGTCGCGCATCGGCCAGCCGAAGAGGTCGCACAGCCGAAGGCGGTTGACGTGGTTGTGGGCGACGACGACGGCCGTCCGCGACGGCTCGCCGGCCAGCCACTCCTCGATGGGCGCCATCACCGCGCGCGAGCGGCGTGCGACGTCGGCGCCGGACTCGCCACCCGGGCACCGGGTGGCGAATGGGTCGGCCTTCCACGCGGCGCGCAACTGCGGGTCTCGCGCGCGGCACTCGTCGGCGGTCAGGCCGTCCCAGTCGCCGTAGTCGATCTCCAGCAGGCCCGCCTCCAGCCCGATGGCGTCCGGGCCAAGCCCGAGTCCACCCGCGATCGCTCCGGCCGTCTGCCGGCAACGCAGGGCCGGGCTGCTGACCAGGCGCGGCGGCTCGGAGGACGCCGCACCATCACCGGCCAGGTCGGCTAGCTCGGCGACCAGCATCGGCGCCAGGCGCTCCGCCAGCGCCAGCCCGTCCGCATCCAGCGGTGGATCGGATCGCTGGCCGAGGTTGCGGCCCGCCTCGCTGGCGTCGGTGATCGAGTGGCGCACGAGAATCAGATGGCCCATCGGTACCGGCGAGTCTACCCGAGGCCTTGGGTTATCCTGTCGCGGCCGACGTCCGCAGCAGCAGGCCCATGACGTACGTTCCCGAAGCCGACAGCGATCCGTCCGGCGCGCCCGCGGAGAGCGAGCGCGCCACTTCACGCCGCGCGCTGGGCTGCGCCTTCGAGGTCATCGAGACCCTGGTCCTGACGCTGCTCATCTACCTGGTCATCCACAACTTCGTGGCCCAGCCGTTCGAGGTGCAGCAGAGCTCGATGTTCCCGACGATCGTCGATGGCGAGTACATCCTCATCGACAAGTTGACGCCGCGCTTCAACGGCTACAACTACGGGGACATCATCGTCTTCAACCCGCCTTCGGGCTCGGGGTTGGGAGCCGACGGCGTGCCGTTCATCAAGCGCGTGATCGGCCTGCCGGGCGACACCATCAGCCTGGAGAACGGCCGCGTGTTCGTGACCCAGCCGGGCGGATTGCCGATCCGGATCGAGGAGCCCTACGTCCTGCGACGCGACGACGGATCGACCGCGCCGACCGATTGCCCGCGCATCGACTGCCCGATGCGCTGGATCGTGGGGCCCAACGAGGTGTTCGTGATGGGCGACAACCGCCCGTCCAGCCAGGATTCGCGAGTGTTCGGCCCGATCGAGGAGGACCAGATCCTTGGCCGCGCCTGGCTGCGCTACTTCCCGCTCGATCGGATCGGGCTGTTCGAACGCCCCACCTACCCGGCCCTGGAGCGAGCCACTCCGGCGGGCTGATCCGCGGCGCCGTGCCGGATGGTCAGGGCCGCGGCGGCTCGTCCGCGACGATCCAGGCGTCGATGGCTCGCCCGTAGTCGACCAGCGCCTCCGGCCCGAACCACAGATCGAGCTCTGCGGCCGCGGTGTCGGGCGCGTCCGAGGCGTGGATCAGGTTGCGCAGGCCGGACACGCCGAGATCGCCGCGGATGGTACCCGGATCGGCCTCGCCAGGCATGGTTCGGCCCACCATGCGCCGGACGACGGCGATGGCGTCAGGGCCCTCCAGGGCGAGCGCGGCGACCGGACCGCTGGTGATGAACTCGACGAGTCCCGGATAGAACGGCTTGCCGGCGTGGACCGCGTAGTGGGTCTCGGCCAGCTCGCGCGAGACCGATACCAGCTTCAGCCCCACGACCTTGAGGCCCTTGCGCTCGAAGCGCCCGATGATCTCGCCGATGAGCCCGCGCTGGACGGCATCGGGCTTGGCGAGGACGAGGGTTCGTTCCATGGCGGGTCGTTCTCCGGCGTGTGGGTGGGTTGAGCGGTGCGATCAGGCGTCGCGCGCGGCAGCGCGACCGAAGGCCGCCTGGGCCTCCGTCACGCGCCCGGCGGCGCCGAGAAGGTCGCCGTACAGTAGCAGACGGTCGCTGTCCGGCTGATCACCGAGCGTCGGCTCGACGATGAGCACGCCGTCGGCGCCTATTGCGGGGTCCAGGCGCAGGGCGACCGACAGCAGCCCATCGCCGCCGGCGAGATCGCCGGCCACGTATGCCGCGCGCGCCTGCTCCAGCCGACTGCGAGCGGCAATCACGCGCTCGTCGTCCGGTTCGGCGCCGCCAGCCGGCCCATCGGCGGCGGGCCTGGCCCACGGCGCGCGCGCCGTCCGGCGAGGCTCGCTGCGCAGCTCGGCCGGCGGCGGCCACGACAGGCGGCCCGGCATGCCCCGGCGCAGCTCGAAGACCTCGTCGGCACTGACCGATGCCAGCAATCGCTCCCCCACGCCCTGGGCACGGTCCATCTCGCCGGTCGCCGCCAGGGACTCGGCCTCGATGAGCAGCGCGATCGGCAGATGGCGGCGAGCGCTGCCGGGGCGCATCGACTCGAGGGCGACGCGGGCCTGTGCCGGGCGATGCTGCCTCCAGGCAGCCTCGGCAAGCAGCAGACGCAGCGCGTCCATCTCGTCGCCCGCGGCAGCGTTACCCTCGGCCTCGAGCCAGGCCAGGCGGCGCCGAACGGTCCCCTCGGCCAGGGCCGGCAGCCCGGAGTCGATCTGCGCGCGCGCGAGGGCCAGTTCGTCGGGGAGCGGGTCGATGACGATCACCTCTCAGGCGGCCGGGGCGCTCATCGGCGCATGGCCCGCGCCAGGCTGGCGCGCGAGCGGATGGGCCCGAGCACGGCCAGTCGAGCCGCATCCGGGGTCGTGTACTGCTGCGCGACGCGCAGGACGTCGGCGGTCGAGATCGCGTCGAGGCGTTCGATGACCTCATCCACGGTGAGCACTCGCGGCAGCAGTGCCTCGCCGGCCCCGATCCAGCCGGCCACCGCGCCCGAGTCCTCCATGCGCAACTCGAGCCTGCCGCGGGTGTACGCGCGCGCCCGATCCAGCTCGGCCCCGAGCACCAGGTCGTTCGAGATGCGATCGAGCTGGTCGCAGACGGCGGCCACGACCGCCGGCGCGTCGGGGGGATCGAACCCGGCATGCACGCCAAAGGTGCCGGCATCGGCGTACAGCGCGCTGAAGGTGGATACGTCGTAAACCAGCGAGCGGCGCTCGCGCAGGTCGAGGAACAGTCGGCTGCCCATGCCGTCGCCCAGGATGGCGCCGAGCAGGTCGAGCGCCCAGCGGTCTGGGTGGTCGCGCGAGACGCCCGGCATGCCCAGGCACAGGTTTCCCTGGCCGAGGTCGCGGCGCGCCAGGCGGATCGTCCCCGCTGGCGCGGGTTCCGGGGCGGATAGCGGCAGCGGTGGGTGCCGGACCGGAAGGTCGGTCACTCGCGGCCCATCGGCCATCCAACCGCTCGCCAGCCCGGCGACGTGGTCGTGGTCAATCGCACCCGCGGCGGCCAGGACCATGCGGCCGGGGCGGTACGCCGAGGTCCAGTGCTCGACGACCGCGGCGTGCGTCGCGCGGCGGACCGATCCGAGCGTCCCGGCTATCTCGCGTCCCAGCGGATGACGCCCGAACAGCATCTCGTCGAAGAGGGTGAACACGTGGTCGGCCGGCGAGTCGATGTACATCCTGATCTCGTCGGCGATGATCGGCTTCTCGGCCGACAGGTCGGCGCGGCGCAGCAGGGGGCGCAGCGCGAGCTCGCTGATGGCCTCGAGCGCCACGTGCGCATGCTCGGCCGGCACCTTGGCGCTGAACACGGTGAGCTCGCGATCGGTGCTGGCATTGACGTTGCCACCCACGCCCTCGACCAGGCTCGTCAATGAACCGGGCTCGGGATATCCGCGGGTGCCCTTGAAGACCAGGTGCTCGAGCAGGTGCGACAGGCCGGCGTGCGCGTCATCCTCGTGGCGGGAGCCGACCGGCACGAACAGCGCCACGCTGGCCGACCGGCTGGCGGGCATCGCCTGGGTCACGACTCGCAGGCCGCCGGGCAGAACCGATCGCCGGTGGGGCGTCGCGCCGTGAGCCCGCGGCCGTGGTCGGGCCGGGGCGTTCCTCACGATGGCTCCTCGTCCTCGTCCCCGCCCTCGGTGTCGCCGGCATCGGCATCGGCAGACATCAGGAGCTCCATCTGGATGAAGCGCAGGTCGCGCGCCAGCTCCTCGGCGTTGCGAGGCAGCGGCCGGCCGGTGGAGAGCTCGGGGTCAGGGTCGACCGTCACGCGCGGCTGGCCGGCCGCAGCGAACTCGAGCACCACCCGCTCCGAACCGATCGTCAGCGTGTAGACCAGCAGCTGTTCGGATGTCGTGTCGAACGCCAGGTAGTCGAACGAGTCGAGGTTCAGGCAGATCGCCAGAGGCGTGAAGTACGAGGCCATCTCGGGGTGGTCCACGACGATCCGCTCGACCCAGCCAGTGCCATGCGACTCCACCCGCGTCCCGCGGAAGTAGGTGTAGCTGACCGTCTGCTTCAGCAGGGGGCGCAGGATGTTGTACATGTCGCCCTTGGCGGTCGCGACGCCGGTGTTGATGAAGAGCTTGGCACGGGCCTCGGACATCGGGGCGGAGTCTAGCATCGGGCCATCGCCGGCGACCGGAATCGAGCCGAACGGCTGGTACGATACGGCCCGTGAAGTTGCTGGCGGCCGACATCGGCAACACAAACGTCACGATCGGCCTGTTCGATGACGAGCGGCTGGTCCATGCCTGGCGCGCCATCAGCCGCGCGGGTGCGACGTCCGACGAGGTGGCAGCCATGCTGACCGGCCTCCTGGGCCTCGACGGGCACCGATTCGACGAGCTCGATGCGGTGGCCATCGCCAGCGTCGTCCCGCCGTTGACCGAGACCTGGACCCGGCTGGTGACCGAACGGGTCCGAGTCGAGCCGACCATCGTGGATGCCTCGTCCCTTCGCGGCGTGCTCGAGATCCGCATCGATCGCCCGGCAGAAGCCGGGGCGGATCGGCTGGCCAACGCGCTGGCCGCGCGCATCGAGTTCGGCGGACCGGCCATCGTCATCGATCTCGGCACCAGCACGAACTTCGACCTGGTCGACGCCGGCGGCGCCTACATCGGCGGCGCGATCGCGCCGGGCATGGGCCTGAGCCTGGAGGCGCTGGTCGGACGTGCCAGCAAGCTGCCCCGCATCGAGCTGCAGAGACCGCCGAGCGCCATCGGCACCAACACCATCCACGCCATGCAGTCGGGCACCGTGCTCGGCTACATCGGGCTCGTCAGCGGCCTGCTCACCGCGCTGCGCGGAGAGCTGGTCGAGCGCAGCCCTGACGAGAGCCGCGTCAGCGTCATCGCCACCGGCGGCTACACCCACCAGCCGTGGCTGCGCGACGTGCCCGGCATCGACGCCATCGAGCCGGACCTGACGCTGCGGGGCATCCGCTACGCCTGGCTGGCCTCGCGGGAGCGCGACGGCGCCGCCACGCATGGAGAACGCGCGTGACCGCCACCGTGCTGTCCGGCCGGCGCGTCGTGGTCGGCGTATCCGGCAGCATCGCCGCCTACAAGGCGGTGTCGCTGGCCCGACTGCTGTGCGAGCGCGGGGCGGTGGTGGACGTGGCCATGACGCCGTCGGCGACCCGCTTCGTCGGCCCGCTCACGTTTGCGAGCCTGACGCATCGGCCGGTCGTGACCGACGTGCTGGAGCTCGACGCCGACCAGCAGATCGAACACATCGAACTGGCCGAGGCGGCCGATGCGATCGTGCTGGCCCCGGCCACCGCCAACCTGCTCGGCGAGCTGGCGGCCGGCTTGGTTGGCAACGCGGTGACCGCCATCGCCTGCGCCAGCCGCGCGCCGGTCGTCGTGGCTCCCGCCATGGATGCCGGCATGTGGACGCACCCGGCCACCCAGCGCAACGTGGCCACACTGCGAGAGTTCGGGTACATCGTCATCGACCCAGAGGTCGGCGAGCTCGCCTCGGGCCTGACCGGCATCGGCCGCCTGGCGGAGCCGGCCGCGATCGTTGATGCGGTCGAGCGGCTCTTCGTGCGGACCGGATCCCTCGAGGGCCTGTCCGTCGTCGTCAGTGCCGGTGGCACGCGGGAGCCGCTCGACCCGGTGCGATTCATCGGCAACCGCTCGTCTGGCAAGATGGGCGCCGCCATCGCCGAGTCGGCGCGCGACCGGGGAGCGTCGGTCACGCTGGTCGCCGGCGCCATGAGCGTGGCGCCGCCTCGCGGCGTGACCGTGGTCGAGGCCACCACCGCGCAGTTGATGCGCGAGGCGATCATCCGCGCCGCGCCCGATGCCGACATCCTGGTCATGGCCGCGGCGGTCGCCGACTTCGCCCCCGCCCGAGCCAGCCAGCGCAAGATCAAGCGATCCGGCGACAACCTGCAGGTCGAGCTGGTGCCCAACCCCGACATCGTCGCCGAGGTGGGCGAGATGCCCGATGACGTGCGTCCGTTCCTCATCGGCTTCGCCGCCGAGTCCGACGACCTCGAGGCCAACGCCGCGGCCAAGCTGCGCGACAAGGGCCTCGACCTGATCGTCGGCAACGTGGTCGGCGGCCCGTTCGACGCCATCGGCTCCGACGAGAACAAGGTGACCGTCTTCGGTGCCGAGGGGCCCCTGACCGACTGGCCGATGCTCCCCAAGCGCCAGGTCGCCGAACGGCTGTGGGACCTCATCGGCGATCGCTACCGCAGGCGGCGCACCGAGGGCGACGGGGGGCCCGCACGGACCAAGGGACGCCGTCGTTCGTGATCGTCGTCCACGCCGCGGACGACCTGCGCGATGCGATCCTCGAGCGCCGGATCGCCGGGCACAGCGTCGGCTTCGTGCCGACCATGGGCGCCATGCACGCCGGTCAGCTGTCGCTCGTCGAGCGGGCCAGGGTGCAGAACGGCTGCGTGGTGGTGTCGTCGTTCGTCAATCCACATGCGTTCAGCACGCTCGATGAGCGCGACCCCGGCGAGCGGGATCATGATCGCGACCTCGCCCTGCTGGAACGGGCGGAGGTGGACATCGCCTTCCTGCCCGACGTCACGACGCTCTATCCGCCGGGCGACACGACGCGGGTCACGGTGGAGGGCCTGACGCGCCGCCTGGAGGGCGCTTCACGCCCGGGTCACATGGACGGGCTGACGACGGTCATGCTCAAGCT
This sequence comes from Chloroflexota bacterium, assembly GCA_020848055.1. Lineage (GTDB taxonomy): Bacteria > Chloroflexota > Limnocylindria > QHBO01 > QHBO01 > JACDBZ01. Next base: position 15,300 of record JADLBB010000167.1, read on the forward strand.
CATCCACCTCGTCGGCCCGGCGCGGCTGTACATGGGCCAGCGCCATGCCCAGCAGGTCGTCCTGGTCCGCCGCATGCTGCGCGACCTGTTCATGAACACCGAGCTCGTCGTGTGCTCGACCGTGCGCGAGGATGACGGCCTCGCCCTGTCGAGCGCCAACGCCCGGCTCGGCATCGAGGAGCGCCACGCGGCATCCTGCCTGTACAACGCGCTCAACGCGGCGATGGCCGCGTACGACTCCGGCGAGCGCTCGGCCGAGGTGCTGCGCTGGCGCATGACCGATGTCGTCTCGGCCGAACCGAAGGCCCGCATCGACTACATCAGCGTGGCCGATGCCGGCACGCTCGACGAACTGCAGCGCGTGTCCGGCCCCGCGATCGCGCTGCTGGCGGTCTGGATCGGCCGCGTCCGGCTGACTGACAACATGCCGTTGGCATCGGACTTGGCGTAGCCCATCGGTCCGCTCCAAAAGGACTACTGCCGGACGGGGTGACGGGCCTAGAATTCAGGGCGTCACCGCGGCGCCGGCCTTCACCGGCCGCGAGCGCCACCGGTGCATGGGAGGCCGGCGGGTGCCCACGTCCGGCCTCCCTTCGTCTTGTTCAGGTCCCGAGATGCTCAGGCCCTGAGGCGTGCCAGCAGCCCGTCCACGTCCACCGCACGGCTGACCAGGTTGACGATCGTGGCCACCTTCTCGGTATCGGTGGCGTGGGTCTTGACCAGGATCTCGTCCACGGCCTGCGCGGTGCGATACGTGTCGGTCGGGACCAGGTAGGTGAACACGCCGGCGGCCCGCAGGGCGGCAAGCGCACGCTCCGAGGGCCGGATGCCGCCGGTCAGCACCACGCCGATGACGCGCGGCGGCACCGCGTCGCGGTTGACGTCCAGCGCGGCGAACACCAGGTCCTCGCGATCGCCCGGGGTGATGACCAGGGTTC
>JADLBB010000168.1 GCA_020848055.1 Chloroflexota bacterium
CGAAGAACGATCCGCCGCTGGCGGTGCGGCGGATGATGGCCCAGCCCATGTCGGCCAGCGGCAACCCCAGGGCGACGATCGGCACCCACGGGGCGCTGGGAACCGTGCCCTCCTGGGTCAGCGAGATCCCGACCGCCGCGATGACGAACCCGAGGAACATGGCCCCGGTGTCGCCCATGATGATCGAGGCCGGGTGCAGGTTGTAGGCCAGGAACCCGACGGCGGCGCCGGCCGTGGCCGCGATGATCGGCAGCGTCGGATCCATGCGGTCCACCGCCGCGATCAGGCCGAAGGCTCCCAGCACGGTCAGCGCCACGCCCGCGGCCAGGCCGTCCAGCCCATCGATCAGGTTGATCGCGTTGAGCACGCCGACGATCCAGATGATCGTGATCGGCAGCGAGACCAGGCCGAGTCCGATCGTTACGTTCGCCAGGTGCAGCGCCTCGAGGCGCAGCCCGAGCGCCCAAGCCAGGACCGCCGTGGCGACCTGCAGGCCGAGCTTGACCAGCGGTCGCATCCCGCGCAGGTCGTCGACCAGTCCGACCACGAACAGCACGCCGACCACCGCGAGGATGGCCGGCGCATGGTTGGGACGCAGCCCGCTCGTGCTGCCGAGCGTCGGCGACACCATGAGCGCGATCACGATGGCGACGCCGAAGCCGATGGCCATCGCCACCCCGCCCAGGCGCGGGACGGGAACCTCGTGGATCTTGCGTTCGCTCGGCTGGTCCAGCATGCCGTAATGGTGGGCCAGTCCCCGCACCACGGGTGTCGCGATCAGCGCCACGACACAGGCGAGGGCGAAGGTGACCGCGATCAGCATGGGGCGCGATGGTACCGCGTCAGATGGTCGGGGCGGCCGGATTCGAACCGGCGGCCTCCTGCTCCCAAAGCAGGCGCGCTACCAGGCTGCGCCACGCCCCGACGGGTCTCCGTGGGCCAGCCAATCTTACGACGGGATGGGCGACGAGGCTCAGCCGCCCGCTGCCGCCATCCCATGACCCTCGTCAGGGTGCCTACCCGCCTCCGACGATCTCGCGACAGGGACGCCACGAATCGGCCGATCGTGGTCAGGCTGTCGCTTCGGCCCTTGCACGGCGATCGATGAGGCGCGCGACGACCTCGAGGTAACGCGCCTTCTGAACCTCCCAGTCGTAGGCGGCCGCCTGGCGTTGAGCCTCCAGCCCCATGGCCGTGGTACCGGCCGGATCGTCGGCCAACGCTTCGACGGCGCGGGCGATCGCGGCCGGATCCGCGCCTGGGACGTAGCGCAGGGCGGCATCGGTGAAATGGTGGCGGAAGGTGGCAAGGTCGGTGGCGACGACCGGCACGCCCATGGCGGCGAACTCGAGCAGCTTGGTCGACAGCGAGTATTCCATGTACGGCTCCGGCAGCGAGGGCACCAGTCCGATGTCGGCGCGCGCCAGGAGGCGCGGCAGCTCGTCCATCGGCACGCGGCCATGGAGCGTCACCCGAGCGGCCGTGTCCGTTCGCTCGATGGTCGCCTCGACCTCTGAACGCCATGGTCCGTCGCCATAGACGTCGAGCCGCCAATCGAGATCCGGGCGCACGCCGGCGAGGCCGGTGATCGCGATATCGATGCCGTAGATGCGCTGCAGGTTCGAGTGGTGGACCAGGCGCAGGGTGCCGTCGGCCATGAACGCGCGACGCGGGTGCCGCGCTGGGTCGAACAGCCGGCCGTCGGCGCTGTTCATCACCACGCTGATGCGCGCCGGATCGACGCCGCGCCCAACCGACAGCTGGCGCAGTGGCTCGTGAACGGTCGTGAGTTCGTCGGCAAGGGCCGCGGATGCGCGCGCGACGAGCTCGGTCACCGGCATCAGCGGCCGGAGCCACGAGTGGTCGAAGCGGTCGCGGAAGAACTCGGGCATGTCCTCGTGCAGGTCGAGCAGCAGCGGCACGCCCCGCAGCTTCTCCGGGATCGACGCCCAGCTCAGGAAGTCGGGCACGGTGGCGACCTGCACCAGGTCGTAGGGACGCGAGCCGTGCTCGCGCGCCAGTCGCCAGCCGGCCATGGCCGTGAAGGCGACGTACTCGACCAGGTGCCCGGCAAACCCGACGTCGCTTCGATCGACCGGGAGGCGGATGATGCCCTGGCGATCGTCTCGCTCACGAGCCGGCTCACCCGCCTGGCGCAGGCAGAAGATGTCCACCGCGTAGCCCGCATCCAGCAGCGCGTCGGCCTGGCGGCGAACGCGCGGGTCGCCGGGGAAGATGGCGTGGACGACGATCGCCACGCGGCCGGCGATGGTCACGTCGCCTTGACCTCGTCCCACAGCACGTCCTTCTCGGCCAGGGACAGGGCGTCGAGGTCGATGCCGCGTTCGGCCGCCAGTGCCTCGACGCGGCGGTAGCGGTCCACCCAGCGGTGGTTGGCCGTACGCAGCGCCTCCTCCGGATCGAGCTTCATCCAGCGCGCCAGGTTGACCAGGGCGAACAGCACGTCGCCGATCTCGTGCAGCCGCTCATGCTCGGTGCCGGCGGCGCGCAACTCGTCGAGCTCCTCGGCCACCTTGTCCCACACCCCGTCGATGGAGTCCCAGTCCCAGCCGAGGGCCGATGCGCGCTCCTGGATCTCGCGGCTGCCCGGCAGGGCCGGCAGCGCCCGCGCGGGGCCACCGAAGGCGCCGTCATCGGCCTTGCCGCGCTCGGCGCGCTCATCGGCCTTGATCGTCTCCCAGTTGGCCATGACGCCTTCGACACCGGCCACCTCGACATCGCCGAAGACGTGGGGGTGACGGCGCACGATCTTGCCGGCGATGGACCGGTACACGTCGGTCAGGTCGAAGGCGCCCGCCTCGGCGGCGAACTGCGCGTGCAGGATGACCTGCAGCAGCAGGTCGCCCAGCTCCTCGGCGAGGTCGGCCGGCGAACCGTTCTCGATGGCATCGACCGTCTCGTACGCCTCTTCGAGCAGGTACGGCCGCAGCGTCAGGTGGGTCTGCCGCCGGTCCCACGGACAGCCGTCGGGCGCGCGCAGGCGGGCGCTGATGGCGGCGATGCCGTGCGGGCTGCCCAGGTTATCGATCGGGTCGAGCGCGGGCACCAGCCAGTCCGATGCCAGCAGCGCGTCGGCGTCCAGTGTGTCGAGTGCCATCGGCTCACGTTCGGGGAGCCGTTCCAGCCGGTGCGACGGTGGATACAGCGCCGCCAGCACGACAAGCGAGCCGACCCTGGCGTGTCGTCCCGGCAGGCTCGGCGCATCCTCCGCCGATCCGCGCAGCAGCACCAGCGGCATGGCCGGATCGATGGGGACCGACGCGGCCCGTGAGGCGGCCACCAGCTGCACGCCGCCGGCAGGATCGATGCCGGCCGCCTCCAGCAGCGCGTCGATGCCGCGGCTCGCGCCGGCCATCGGTCAGGTCGTGGTGGCCGAGGACGCGAACTGCGGGTCGACCCAGATGTCGACCGGGGCATGGACGACCTCGGTCAGCCAGCGCGCGTATCCGCTGCGACGGATGTTGGACAGCCGGTCGTCCTCGATCGTCCTGCTGTCGGCCGTCTCGAGCAACTTGTAGATCGTGATGCCACCCGAGTCGTCGGTGACCGGCTCGCTCACAGCGCCGACCGTGGCCAGGCCGAACACGGCATCCTCGAGCGCGCGGGGCAACTGCCAGCGCGCCACCCACCCGAACTCGCCGCCCTTCTCGGCGGTGGTCGAGTCCTCGCTCTCGGCGCGGGCGATGTCGGCGAAGGAGTCCGGATCGGCGCGGAGACGCTCCTCGATGTCCGTCGCCTGCGCCTGCGGGCTGTCCCGCTCGGCCGTCTTTTCGATGATGTGGTAGCCGAAGTCGGTCCTCACCGGGTCGCTGACCTCGCCGACCTTCAGGGCGGCAAGCGCCACATTGAAGGGCTCGACGAACGGACTGTCGGTGGGGTCGAACCAGCCGAGATCGCCGCCGCGAGATGCCGAGCCCGTGTCGTCGCTGTGCTCCTTGGCCAGCTTGGTCCAGTCGGCATCGGGCTGCCTGAGCTGCTCGGCCAGCTCCTGCGCCTCGTCCAGGGCGGCGGCCCATTGCTCCGGTGTGGCCTTCGACTGGTCGTCGAGCTCGGGATCGGGCTGGATCAGGATGTGGCGGGCGCGCTCCTGCGGGACGACGGACCCAGCCACCGGGGCGATGTAGATGAGGGCCACCCGGCGCTGTTCGGCCGGCGACACGACGACCTGGTCGGCGAAGTGGGTGCGGAACGCGGTGTTGAGCAGGTCCTCGGCCACGTAGGTGCGATAGGTCGCGTCATCGATGCCCTGCGCCTTGAGCAGGTCACCGAGGCCGCCCTGGGTCGTCGAGGCCCGGCGAGCGACCATCTGCAGCAACACGGCGCCCTCATCGGTCTGGAACGGTCCGACCAGGTCGCCGTCGGCGACGCCGTCCAGCTTCTCGAAGTAATCGCCGTACAGCACGTCGTCGTCGCCGAACCATCCGATGTTGCCGCCGTAGGATGCGCTGAAGTCGTCGCTGACCGCCGTCGCCACGGTGCCGAACGACTCTCCGCCGCTGATCCGGTCCTTCGCCTCGTTGGCCTTCTTCATGGCGTCAGCGAACTGCTCGTCTGTCGGCTTGTCGTCCGGCTTCGCGTCATCGGGCAACGCCTTGATCACGATGAGGTTGGCTCGCACCCGCTCGGGAAGGTTGAGCCGCTCGGCGATGGCCGCGTCGACCTGCTGGTCGCTGACGCTGATCCCGAAGTCGCCGGCGCGCGCGGCCAGCACCGCGTTGTTGATCAGCGAGTTGGCGGCGTTGGTCGGGATGTCGTTGAGGACCTGGCTGTACGCCTGCAGCTGGCTCTGCAGGATCTGGTCGCGCGGCCCGCCCACCAGCTGACTCTGCAGCTCGGTGGCCTTGGCCAGCGTCTCGGCGCTCAGGATGCTGCCGCGCACGTCGAGATCGGCGGTGGTGAAGGTCCGTCCGGAGACCGCCGCCACGGGGCGAAGGTGGGACTCCCAGAACCCGTTCCAGGCCGCGGCTCCGAAGATGCCGAGCGCCACGGCGATCGCCAGCGCGAAGCCGATGACGGTCAGCTGCTGCGTTCGCAGCTCGTCCTGCCAGCGCGGGCGGTGCTTCCGGTCGAGGACCGGACGGGAACGGAAGGTCATCGGCTCATGGTCATGCGGCGGCTCGGCGTGCGGCCCTCTCGGCCGCCGGACGGGCGAGCCGCCATGCTAGCCGATGCGCTCGCGCGGCGCTGCCTCAGCGTCTCGCCATCCAGTCGCGGATGGCGTTCCAGCGCAGTCGTACGACCAGCAGCATCGCCTCGCGCACGATCCCGCCGCTCATCTTGGACGAGCCGGCCACCCGCTCGCGGAAGACGATCGGGACCTGGCGGATCGTCGCACCGCGCCGATGCGCCCACCAAGTCGTCTCGATCTGGAAGCCGTATCCGGAGCCGGACGTCTCCCGCAACCGGATCGCGTCGAGCAGCTCGCGACGCCAGGCCTTTAAGCCACCGGTCAGGTCACGGTACGGCAGCAGCAGGACGGTGCGGGCGAACAGCGTGCCGCCACGGCTGATCAGCTTGCGGTACCACGGCCAGCCCACGGTCGCACCGCCCCGGATGTAGCGGGTGCCCAGGACCAGGTCCGCGTCCGTCATGAGCGGCGCCAGCAGGCGGGGCAGATCGGCCGGATCATGGCTGAAGTCGGCGTCCATCTGGACCACCGCCTTGGTCGATGGCCGCTCGAGCACCCAGCGGAAGCCCTCGCGATACGCGACGCCAAGCCCCTGCTTGCCCGGCCGATGCAGGACCGATACGCGCGCCTCGCGCGCGGCGATCGTGTCGGCCAGCACCCCGGTGCCATCGGGCGAATTGTCGTCCACGACCAGCAGGGAGGCCGCTGGCAGGGCCGCCAGGATGGCCGCGCTGATGGCCTCGAGGTTCTCGCGCTCGTTGTACGTCGGCAGCACGACCCACACGTCACGGCCGGCGGCCAGGCCCACCTGCGGGGCCGGCGCCTCAGCGTCCGATGCCGGCATAGGTCACCCCCGCGCGCTCGAAACGGGAGCGATCGAGCGCGTTGCGCCCGTCGACGAACAGCTCGAGCCCGGCGAGTTCGCGCGGGTCGAGGTCACGGTACTCCGCGTGCGCGGCCTGCAGGATCGCGGCGCGCACGGGCGTCGGGGAGCCGATCCGGTAGGGCTCGAAGCCACGCGCCCGCAGATGCTCGTCGTCGAAGTACGGGTCATGCCCCAGGACGCGGGCGCCGGCCGCGAGCAGCTCGCCACGCAGCCGGAAGGCCGAGCTGAAGGCGTCCTCGCGCACGTCGCCGCGGTAGGCGATGCCGAGCACCAGGATCGGCTGCCCGGCGAGCTCGCCGCGCCCGCCGACGCGCCGCTCGATCAGCTCGACCGCAAACCGAGCCATGTCCTCGTTGATGGCGCGCGACAGCGGCGGGATGCGCAGGTCCTCCTCGCCGTTGAACAGGAAGTGCGGGTAGACCGGGATGCAGTGGCCGCCCACGCCGACTCCGGGCTGGTGGATGTGGCTGTACGGCTGCGAGTTGGCCGCGTCGATCACCTCGGTCACGTCGAGGCCGTGACTGTCCGCGAAACGGGCCAGCTCGTTGGCATACGCGATGTTGACGTCGCGGTACGTCGTCTCGGCCAGCTTGGTCATCTCGGCCGCCTCGGCGCTGGCGACCGCACGAACCTCCGTGCCCGGATCAAGGACCGAGTGATAGAACGCCACGGCGCGCTCGGTGCTGGCTGGGCTCGTGCCGCCGACGATCTTCGGGTATCGGCGCAGGTCCTCGAAGACCCGGCCCACCAGCACCCGTTCGGGAGAGAAGGCCACGAACAGGTCGCGATCGAGCTCGAGCCCGCTGCCGGCTGCAAGCATCGGCGCAAGGCGCCCCCGGGTGGTCCCCACCGGCAGGGTCGTCTCGTACACGACCAGGGTGCCGGGCCCGATGCGGGCCGCGATGTCGCGCGTGGCGGCGTCGATCGGGCCGAATGCGACCTGCCGTTCGTCGTCCACGACGACCGGCACGATGACCACGACCGCATCGGACTCGCTTAAGCGGTCGGCGCCGGCCCAGGTCGCCGCTCGCAGGCGCCCGGCAGCGTACAGCTCCGGGACCCGATCGATGAGAGCCTGCTCGTCCTCGTGCGGCGAGACGCCGTGGTTGATGGCGTTCACGATGCGCTCGTCGATGTCGACGCCCACGACCTCGTGCCCACGGGACGCGTACTGGACCGCCAGCGGCAGGCCGATATGCCCCAGGCCGACGACGGCGATCCTCACGACGGAGCCCCAAGCAGCTCCTCGCCGACCATCGCCCGTCCGCTCCGGGCCGACTCGACCATCAGTCGCGCCAGCTGCAGGGCGATCATCGCGTCCGCCGGGTCGACCGGCGGCGAACCGCCCTCGCGGACGGCACGGGCGAACTCGCGCAGCTCGACCGCCAGTGGCTCCTCGCGGCGGAGGGCGCGACGCGTCATCTCGCCTTCGGCGACGGTGGTGATCGCCGCACCGGCCCCACGGTTGATCCAGGTCTCGGCCGTGTCAGAGTTGGCGTGGAAGACCAGGTCCTGGGCGATGTAGTCGGCGATGTACATGCCACGTTCGCCGGTCACCGTGAGCAGGCGGCGCTTGGTCGGCGTCAGCCAGTTGATGTTCAACACGCCCACCACGCCGTTCGCGAACTTGATGATGCCGTTGAACAGGTCCTCGTGCTCGGTGTGGATGCGCTGCTCTGTCTCGGCATACAGCCGGATCGGTTCCGAGCCGATGAGGTAGCGGAAGACGTCGATGTCGTGGGGAGCGAGATCCACGACCACGCCCACGTCGCGGATGCGAGCCGGGAACGGACCGAGCCGCGTGGCGCTGATCTGGAAGACGCGCCCCAGTTCGCCGGCGGCGAGGCGTCGCTTCAATTCGCGGATGGCGGGGTTGAAGCGCTCGATGTGCCCAACGGTCAGCATCCGGCCGGATGCCCGGGCCGCCTCGACCATCCGATGACCCTCGTCGCGGGTCGCGGCGATCGGCTTCTCGACGAGCACGCTGGCACCGGCCTCCAGGGCGGCGACG
>JADLBB010000169.1 GCA_020848055.1 Chloroflexota bacterium
CACGGCCCATCGGGAGACTCGCTCGTGCTCGCCCGATTGGCGGAGGAAGAGGCTCTCGATACGGTCTGGCTCTCAGAAGACCTCTATTTCCGAGGGGCCATGCCCATCGCGGGCGCGATCGCCGCCACGACCAGCAGGATCGAGATCGGCCTCGGGGTGGTCACACCCCAGCTCCGGCATGCGGCGCTCCTGGCCATGGAGGCGGCTGCGTTGGTGGACATCGCCGGCCCGCGCATCATCATCGGGGTGGGTGCTGGCGTGGCGGCGCGCGTCAAGGCCATCGGCCTGGACTCATACAGTCCCCTCGGCGCGGTACGGGAGGTCGTGGACGTGATGCGGCGACTGCTGGCCGGCGAGACGGTGACGCGCACGGAAGGTTCCCAGCCGGCCGCGGACCTGGCACTCAGCTTCTCCGACCTGCCCCCGGCACCCCCGATCTACGTCGCGGCGGTCGGACCCAGGGCGCTGGTGCAGGCCGGCAGGATCGCCGATGGGGCCATGCTGAGCATCCTGTCGTCGCGCCGCCAGATCGCCTGGGCCACCGACAGAGTCAGGTCCGGGGCGATCGAGGCGTCGCGTGAACCGGGCATGCCGATAGCGGTCTACCTGCCCATGGCAATCGGAGCCCAGCGGGGCGATGCCATCGCCTCACTCAAGCCCGTGTTTGCCTACTACCTCCAACGCCTGCTGAAGATCGAGTCCATGGCATCGCTGTTCACCGACTGGGGACCGTTACCCGAAGCGGAGATCCGGGCCATCGGCGAACATCTCGATGCCGGCCAGCCTGCCACCGAGGCGATCCCGGACGAAGTCGTTCTCGCTTATGCCATCGCCGGCGACCTCGACGACTGCGGGAGACAGATCGAAGAACTCATGTCGCTCGGGGTGACCGACCTGGTCGTGGATCCCAACGGAGGCCTCGCCGAGAAGGAGGCCCTGGTCCGGGCGCTGGGTTCGCTGCGACGAACGCTCTAGCGACGAGACTGGACTCGGCGGAGCGAACCTACCAGCTCGTGGCGGTCGACTGCTCAGTCACCCCGATGGACGCCAGCCAGCGCTCGGCGTCGATGGCGGCCTTGCAGCCATCGCCGGCGGCCGTCACCGCCTGGCGGTAATGGTGGTCATGGACGTCGCCGGCGATGAACACGCCCTCGACCCGTGAGCCGGTCTCGCCGACGATGTCGAGGTAGCCTCCCTCGCCGATGTCGAGCTGGGCGGCGAACAGGTCGGTGTTCGGCTTGTAGCCGATGGCGATGAACAGCCCCTGCACCGCGAGCTCCGATGCCTCCCCGGTTGTCGTGTCGCGCAGGCCGAGCGAGGTGACGGTCATGTCGCCCTTCACCTCGACCACCTCGCGGTTCCACAGGACGTCGATCTTCGGGTGCGCCAGCGCGCGTTCCTGCATGATCCGGCTGCCGCGGAACTCGTCTCGACGCACGAGCATCGTCACCTTGTCGGCGAAGCGGGTCAGGAAGATCGCCTCCTCGAGCGCGGTGTCGCCGCCGCCGACCACCGCGATCTCGCGGCCGCGGAAGAAGAAGCCGTCGCACGTCGCGCAGGCGGACACCCCACGTCCTCGGAACTCCTCCTCGGACGGCAGTCCGAGCCACAGGGCCGATGCGCCCGTGGCCACGATGACCGCATCCGCGCGGTACTCGTCGTCGCCGACCCATACGCCGAACGGGCGCGCGCTGAAGTCCACGCGCGTCGCATCCCGCTCGATGACGACCGCGCCGAAGCGCTCGGCCTGGGCGCGGAACATGCCCATCAGCTCCGGTCCCTGGACCCCGTCGGGGAAGCCGGGATAGTTTTCGACTTCCGAGGTGATCATCAGTTGGCCCATCGGCACGTTGCCGCCGATGACGAGCGGCTCAAGGTTGGCGCGCGCCGCGTAGATCGCGGCGGTCAGGCCTGCCGGCCCCGAGCCGATGATGATGACGCGGTGATGACGCGTGCTGACCGGCGGAACGGCGGTGGTCATGGACCGCCAGTGTAGCCCGACCACCCGCCGGCTGCCCCGGCGGCTGCACGTCCCGCGCCGATCGGTACCATGGTGCCGATGACTCTCCCAGCCAGGCGAAGCACGACCACGGTCAGCGTCGGGGGCGTGCCGGTCGGATCGGCGCACCCGATCGTCGTGCAGTCGATGACCAACACCGACACGGCCGATGCTGATGCCACCGCCATTCAGGTCGCGCAGCTGGCGCACGCCGGATCGGAACTGGTCCGCGTCACGGTCAACAACGATGCCGCCGCCAGGGCGGTCCCGGCCATCCGCGCCAAGCTCGACGGCCTGGGCGTCGGCGTGCCGTTGATCGGTGACTTTCACTACAACGGGCACCTGCTGCTGACGAAGTACCCCGAGATGGCCGCGGCATTGGCCAAGTACCGCATCAATCCCGGCAACGTCGGCACCAAGCGCCGCGACGAGCAGTTCAGCCAGATCGTCGAGGTGGCGATCGCCAACGGGGTGCCGGTCCGCATCGGCGTCAACTGGGGGTCGCTCGATCAACAACTGCTGACCGAGATGATGGACGCCAACGCGGCACGGCCCGAGCCGGCGGAGGCGCGCGAGGTGATGATCGAGGCCATGGTCGCATCGGCACTGCGCTCGGCCGAGCTGGCCGAGGAGGTCGGCCTGGCGCACGACCGGATCATCCTGTCGGCC
>JADLBB010000170.1 GCA_020848055.1 Chloroflexota bacterium
ACCGCGGCCCGTGCCGCGGCCACGGCCGCCGAGACGTCTTCCGCTCCGGCCAGGGCGATCGTGGCCACGGTCCGGTTGTCGCGCGGCGAGACCGCGTCGAAGGTGGCCCCGCCGGCCGCCTGTCGCAGCTCACCGCCGATCAGCAACGGATACGGCGCGCCTGCGATCAGGCCCCAGCGCAGGTCGTCCGCGAAGCGATCGACGGTGGTTGGTGCGGTGGCGGCCATGGATCCTCCCCTCAGACGGCGGCCGGCTGCTCGACCCTGGCCAGCGCCTCATCGACCGACTCGCCGCCATGGATGACCGCCGCGATGGCCGCGGTCATGTCTCCGGGCCGCGGGTGCGTCCAGATGTTGGTCCCGAACGCGACGCCCGCCGCTCCGGCGACGACCACCGCGTCGTACACGACCTGCAGGACGTCGCGGGCCGAGTCCATCCGCGGTCCACCCAGGACCACGACCGGGACCCCGGCGTTGTCGATCACGGTGCGCATCGACTCGGGATCGCCGGTGTAGAAGGTCTTGATCATGTCGGCACCGAGCTCGACGCCGATGCGCGCGCCGGCGGCGATCTTCTCCGGCGTGTGCAGGTCGCGCCGGCCGAACCCGCCGGGGATCGTCTCGGCGATGAATGGCAGGCCGTAGCGCGCCGCCTGCACGCCGATCGCCCCGTTCTCCGAGACGCTGTTGTCGTCGCCGAAGGGGTAGACCATGGTCTTGATGGCGTCGGCGCCGACGGCCAGGGCGCGCTCCACGACGTAGTCGGCGTACGGCTGAGACGTCGGCACGCTGGCGATCAGGGCGGCATGCCCGATCTGATCGGCGTACATGGCCGCCGATCCAAGTGGGGAGAGGAAGGCATCGGCGCCGTTGGCGACCGCGGTGGCGCAGGTGTCGCCATAGGCGGCCAGCGCGGGGATCGGTGCATCCAGGAAGCCGGTGTGGTCCATGGCCACGATGAACAGCCTGTCGTCGGCCGGCAGCAGCCGGTTCATGCGTCGCTTCATTGCGGGTAACTCGCTCCTAGGTGGTTCAAGGCTTGACGATCATTCGGTAGGTTCCCGGCGCAATGGACGCATCAAGCGCCACGCCGAGCTCGGTCAGGGAGAAGCTCTGCTGGATCAATGGCGACAGGTCAACCTGCCCCAGGCCGATGAGGCGCGCGGCCACCTCGAAGTCGGCCTGCTCCGAGGACAGCGTTCCGAACACGCCGGTCTCGTGGTTGTGCATGTGGTTTGGATCGATCTCGAGCGGCGTCATCGGATGCGCCGAGGCGAACAGCACGAAGCGCCCGCGCTCGCTCAGCATGGCCATGGCCTGCTCGTTGGCTCGCCCGCTGCCGATCGCGGCGATCACGTGCTCCGCGCCACGACCCTCGGTCAGCTCACGCACCCGCGCCACCGGATCCTCGGACGCCGCGTCGATGGTCACGTCGGCGCCGAGCTGGCGCGCCTTGGTCAGGCGATCAGCGTCGATCTCGCTGACGATCACGCGCGCGCCACGCTTCTTGAGCGCGATCACGTTCATGAGGCCCATGACTCCCGCACCGATGACGACCGCGTCATCGGCCACCCCGATCTCGAGCAGGCGGGTCGCATGGATGGCGCACGACAGCGGCTCGGCCAGCGAGATCGCCTCCCACGAGGCGGCCCCGGGAATCGGATAGATGCCCGACGCCGGGTGCACCTTGTACTCTGCGAAGCCACCGGGTCCCCAGGCGTCACCGTAGGAAACGCTCCCCGAATAGTGCTGCGGACAGGCGCGGTCGCGCCCCGTCCGGCACCAGTGGCACTGGCCGCAGGCCGCCGAACCGATGGTGACCGTCTGCCCGACGGCGATCTGGCTGCTCACGCCGGGCCCGACCTCGACCACCTCGCCGGCCATCTCGTGGCCGCCGACGAATGGGAACTTGTTCTCCTGCTGCCCGGAGTAGCTGCGCTGCTCCCAGGTGCAGATGGCCGTCGCGCGCAGACGGACCAGGACCTCGTTGACGCCCGGCTGTGGGATCGGCACTTCCCGGATCTCGATGGCGCCGGGGCCGGTCATCACGCCGACCCTCATCGTCCCTTCGCCGGGCACCAGCCCGGACTCGCTGCGCGGATTCGCCTCGACCTGCGTCACGCCTGTCACCTCGCGTCGCGGATGGAAATGGGGCGTCGGGATCCGGTTGGATCCCGCGCAAGAATTTGCTGCAAGTATTCTACGTGACGTAGCATCATCTGTCCATGCCCCGCCAACCCGATATCGCCCTGCTGGACTGGGACCACACCCTGCACGATGCCACCTGGACCTTCTTCGAGGCCCTGCGCGTGGTGATGGCCCGACGCGGCCACGCCATCGACGAGGCGGCCTACCGCGCGGCCTATGATCCGGACCCCTCGATCCTGTACCGACGGCTCGGCCTGGCCGTGGACGAGGTTCCCGGTGCCAGCGCCGAATGGCGCGAGCTGGTGGTGGACCAGGAGCCGCGGCTGCTGCCCGGCGCCATGGCGGGCCTGGAGGCATTGCGCGAGGCGGGCATGCTGCTCGGAGTCGTCACCGCCGGCGCGCGCCCGCTGGTCGAGCGTCAGCTCGACCGCGTCGGCCTTGCGTGGCTCGACGTCCTGGTGGCCGGTGGCGAGAGCGCGGTGCCCCGGCCGAACCCGGCACCCGTGCTGCTGGCCCTGCAGCGCCTGGCCGACGCGGCTCCACTGCGCGCCGCCTACGTCGGCGATACGCCCGCGGACATGCAGATGGGCCGCGCGGCGGGCGTGTGGAGCGTTGGCGTCGCCAGCTTCGCCTCCGGCGAGGAGGCGCTCCGCGCGGCGGGCGCGGACGAGACCGCGCCCTCGTTCGGCGACTGGGCGGCGCGACGCCTGGACCGGGGCTGGTGACCGACCTCAGGCCCGGCGCCGCTTGCTCGCGTAGAACCAGATGACGAAGGCCACCGCACTGGCCCCCACCATGACGTATATGACGGCCTCCCACGGCCGCAGGGCGGCTTCGATCAGCGGGTAATTCTCGCCCACCAGGAAGCCCGCGTAGATGAGCGCGGCGTTCCAGGGCAGCGAGCCGAGCGCGCTGAACAGCATGAAGCGGCCGATCCGCATGCGGCTGATGCCGGCCGGGTAACTGACGAACGTTCGAACCAGAGGCACCATGCGACCCAGGAACACGGCCCACGATCCCCAGCGCTCGAACCAGCGCTCCGCCCGGTCGAGGTCGG
>JADLBB010000171.1 GCA_020848055.1 Chloroflexota bacterium
CCGGCTGCGGTGCGCGCGTCCCACCAGCTCACCTCGCCGCGCGCCCATGCACGCCCGAGCTCGATCGCTCGCCGGGGCCGATCGTCGTCGGGTCGCGCCGATTCGAACAGGGGTAGCACGTGCTCGGCGCAGTCGGCGGACCAGGTGGCGAGCAGTTGATGGTCGGCGTCGGTCAGGGTGCCGCCGCGGCGGATCGTGATGAACCGAGGGTCGCGGACCTTGGGAAGATCACCACGCCGGCCATGTTGCTGCCATGCCCGCCAAGGTAGCAGCCAGCACGTACCCTGCTGGCCGAGATCGACGCGCAGGTGGCAAGTGGCCGCGGTGGTCGATGGCCTGGCAATTGGTCCTCGCTCCGGAGCAATGAAGCCCCGTATACTCGGCCACGTGCTGCATCCGAATCCGCCGCGCTTGGTGACGGTCGTGGTGGCCCTCGCGCTGCTGGTGGTGGGCCTGTCCGCCACCGTGCTGCCAATCGACTTCGTCAACGAGCTGCTGGGGGCGGTGCAGGGGTCCATGGGTACCAACATCGCGGTCACCCCCGAGATCGGCTGGCTCTGCATGCTGGTCGGCGACGCGCTGCTCGTGGCTGGCAGCCTGCTGCCGGGGGTCTGAATGTCCCCGAAGATCGAGAGGGAGCAGATCTGAACATGGGTCGTCGCATGAACTTCGCGCCGCGCCTGCCCACGATCATCGTGGCCCTGGTCTTCGTCCTCATCGGGGTGCTCGGGACCTTCGCGGGCATGCTGCCATCCATCGCCGGTGCCTCGTCGCAGGTGATCGGGGCATGGTCGTTCATCGTCGCCGCGGTGATACTGCTGCTGGGCATGGTGTTCGAGGGCATCTGATGCCGATGCGGCGCCTGTCGCCGCCGAGGGCGAGCTCTTGTTCACCACTGGCGCCACTGGCTGGGGCGAGATCCTGACCGATCCGTCCCACGCCGGCCAGATCGTCGGTAGCAGCCAGCACGTACCCTGTGCCCCGTGAGCTCGGGCGAGGATCGGCTGTACTCGGCGCTGGAGGCGGCGCTCAAGCCGGCGTGGGCGCTCTACCGCAACGTGGCCTGGCTGGCAAAGCGCCCCGGCGCCGAGCCGGCCGACGGCGAGGCCGACGTCGTGCTGGCGCACCCCGACCTCGGCGTGATGGTGATCGAGGTCAAGGGAGGCCGGGTGCAACGCATCGGCGGGCGTTGGGAGTCGATCGATCGGAATGGCGTGGCCAACACGATCAAGGATCCGTTCGCGCAGGCAGCCAACAACATGCATCGGCTCAAGCGCGTGTGCGGGGACCTGCCCGCCTGGCCCGCCCGCGACGTGCGCTTCGCGCGTGCGATCGCCTTCCCCGATGCCGCCTACGACCGGGGCATGACGCCGGACGGGCCGCGCGAGACGGTCATCGATCATGACGACCTCGATCGGATCGGCGAGCGCATCGGCCAGGTCTTCGACTGGTGGTCGGCCTCCGGCGACGCCAGCGCCGGTGGTGGCGCACCAGGGGCGATCGGCATGGAGGCACTGCACGAGCTGCTGGCGAAGGATTTCGTGATCGATTCGCCACTGTCGGCCGAGGTAGAGGCGGCCGAGCGCCAGATTCGGCTCAGCGAGCAGCAGTTCGTGACGCTCGACATGCTCAGCAGCCAGCGTCGCGCCCTGATCCTGGGTGTCGCGGGGTCCGGCAAGACGCTCCTCGCCGCCGAGAAGGCACGGCGCCTGTCGCGACAGGGCTTCGAGGTCCTGCTGACCTGCTTCAACCGCCCTCTGGCCGAACACCTGGCGTCGACGATCGGGCGGCGTGAACAGGGGATCACGGTCAGCACCTTCCATGGCCTGGCCGAGCAGTTCGGGATGGAGGCGGGGCTCATCGGCTCGAACCCGGTGCGCGACTCGGCCTACTTCGATTCGCTGCCGGACATGCTCGACCGGGCGCTGCATGCGCTGACGGCGCACCGCTACGACGCGATCGTGGTGGATGAGGGACAGGATCTCGACTCGGTGTGGTGGCTGCCGCTGCTCGACCTGCTGCGCGACCGGGAGGATGGCATCGTCTACGTCTTCGGCGACGCCAACCAGGACCTCTATCACGCCCGTGAGCCCGATGAACTGGGCGTGGTCATGCCCGAATCGCCGCCGATCTACCACCTGACCGAGAACCGGCGAACGACGCGGACCATCCACGACTTCGCCATGCGCTTCGGTGCGCGCGACCCGGATCTGCCTCCGGCCACGGCCGTCGGTCCGGAGGGTCGTCCGGTCGAGATCCGCACCTATGCCGATGGTGATCCCGACGCCTGCCGGCGAGCGCTCGGCAAATTGCTGCGCGAGATCATCGATGCTGGCGGCGTGCCGGCCCTCGACGTGGTCGTGCTCACGCCGCGCTCCAGGAATTCGTCGTGGCTCATGGATGCCTCGGGGGCGCCCGTGGACGCCTGGCCCTATCGGCTCATGCCCGAGTACGGCCCGCAGGGTGCCGTCCTGCCGATGCCGTCCCGCGGCAACGAGGTTCGCGTCGCCACCGTGCACCGCTACAAGGGGCTGGAGTCCCCGGTCGTCGTGCTGGCCGAGATCGACGGGCGGGTGGACGAAGCCGACCTGGCGCCGCTCCTGTACGTCGGTGCCACCCGAGCTCGCTCCCACCTGGTCGTGTTCGCGTCGGAGGCCCTGGCCGACCGCCTCGGGTGATCGGTCCGCCGATCGTGACCGACGTAGTAGTGGTACACTACAACGATGATCACGGTCCCTGAGGCCGCCAGGCGATTGCGCCGCAATCCGGAGACCGTTCGTCGCTGGATCCGCGAGGGGCGGCTTCGCTCGACGAAGATCGGAACGCAGCACCTCCTGGACGAGGCCGACCTCGACGCCATGCACGCCGACACCCTCTTGCCGGCGCCTCCAGGATGGTGGACGCAGAGCCACACGGGCGAGGCGTTGCCGGACTTCATGGCCGTGCTGCGGCGGCAGCGAACCGAGCACTGAGGGTTGCTCGTCATCGATGCGAGCGTCGCCCTCTCCGCAGCGCTGACGCGCGACGGAGTCGAACGGCTCGTGGGCCATGACCTCGTATCACCCCCACTGCTGTGGTCGGAGGTGATTTCCACGCTGCGCCAGCACGCGTGGCGGCGGGACATCTCGAGCGAACAGGCAGCCAGCAGCCTCGACGCGTTCCTGGCGGCACCGATCCGCAGGCTGTCGCCGCGTGGCCTCGCCCGCGAGGCGTGGTGGGTGGCCGAGGAGCTCGGGTGGGCCAAGACCTACGATGCGGAGTATGTCGCACTGGCACGGCTTCGCGGGGCCCGGCTGCTGACGCGCGA
>JADLBB010000172.1 GCA_020848055.1 Chloroflexota bacterium
GCGATGCGGCGTTCGTCGCAGGCTTTCTCGGACGCGGCCTTGGCTACCTGGGCGTGCTGGGCCCGCGCGATCGGACCGATCGGCTGCTGTCCGAGCTTGGATCCTCGCCGTCCGAGGCGGACCTGGCCGTGTTGCATGCGCCGGCCGGTCTGGACATCGGCGCCGATGGGCCCGAACAGGTCGCCACCTCGATCGTGGCCGAGATCCTCGCCTTCGTTCACGGGCGAGCCGGCGGCTCGCTGCGTCAACGATCCGGGCCGATCCACGCTTCGGGGTAATTCGGCCGAGGGTTTGCCCCGGCGGCACGCATCGGCCAGGCGGGGCGGCGAGGGTGCGAACGGTTTGCCCCGGCGGCACGCATCGGCCAGGCGGGACGGGGCGGGTGCGAACGGTTTGCCCCGGCGGCACGCATCGGACAGGCGGGACGGGGCGGGTGCGAACGGTTTGCCCCGGCGGCATGCATCGGACAAGTAGGGCGCGGGATCGCGGGCTGCTTGGCTGAACTATGCCCGGCTGGCATCAGACAGCCAAGCTGGAGGCGGAATGGAGGACATGCGGCCCTCTTGTTGGCCGATGCGTGCCCCACCGGCACACGCAGCGGTGGCACACGCAACCGCTGCCCCTCAGCCGCCGATGAAGCTCATCTCCACCTTGGGCAGGTCCACCGTCTCGAGGGATCGCAGCTCGGAGTAGCGGTCGGAACGATCGGACCAGATGCCGCGCAGCGCATCGGCGAGGTCGTCATCGGTGGCGCCGGAGCGCAGCAAGGACCGTAGATCGTGGCCGGATGCGGCGAACAGGCAGGTGAACAACTGGCCGTCGGCAGAGAGGCGGGCCCGGGTGCAGTCGCCGCAGAACGGCTGCGTCACGCTGGTGATGACTCCGATCTCGCCGCCGCCATCGCGGTAGTGCCAGCGCCGTGCCACCTCGCCTCGGTAGCCGGGGTCCACCGGCTCGATTGGCCAGCGCGCATCGATGGTGGCCAGGATCTCGGCAGCCGGCACCACGTCGTCCATGCGCCAGCCGTTCGAGCTTCCCACGTCCATGTACTCGATGAAGCGCACGACCGTGTCGGTCCCGCGGAAGTGGCCGGCCAGGTCCGCCACCGCGTGTTCGTTCATGCCTCGCCTCACCACCGTGTTCACCTTCACCGGTCCCAGGCCGGCCGCGATGGCCGCCGAGATCCCGTCCAGAACGCGGGCCACCGGGAATCCAACGTCGTTCATGCGCATGAAGGTGGGATCGTCGAGAGCGTCGAGGCTCACCGTCACGCGGCGCAGGCCCGCATCGGCCAGCGCCGGCGCCCGAGCGGCCAGCAGCGACCCGTTGGTGGTGAGCGTGAGATCGTCCAATCCCTCGACCCCGGCCAGCAGGCGCACCAGCCCGTCCAGGTTGCGACGGACGAGCGGCTCACCGCCGGTGAGTCGCACCTTTCGCACGCCGAGCGGCACCACGGCCCGCACGACGCGCGCGATCTCCTCGAACTCGAGGATCTCGGCGCGGGGCAGGAAGGCGTGATCGCGCCCGAAGACCTCCCGGGGCATGCAGTACACGCACCGGAAGTTGCACCTGTCGGTCACGCTGACGCGCAGGTCGCGCAGCGGCCGGCCGAGGCGATCGGTCACGCGCGCGTCGGTCATGGGATGGATGGTGGCAGGCGCGGCCATGGTTGGCAATCAGCGCCGTTCAACAATCGACGCCGGCGGGCCATCGACGCCGGCGGGCCATCGACGCCGGCGACTGGCGCGGAATGACTCAGGGCGCGAGCCGGCTGACGATGTCGTGGAAGGTGGCGGCCGGCAACTCGCCGGTCCGGCGCTGAACGACCCGGCCATCGGCGTCGATGAACACGAAGCCCGGGAAGTTGCGGATGCCGAGCGCGGCCAGCGCGCTGCTGTTGGCGTCATCGATCAGGGTTGGCACCGTCCAGCCCTCGCGCTTCAGCCACGCCGAGGGCGGGTAGTTCGGCTGCGCGCGATTGATCGATGTCGTCAGGCCGATCATCTTGACGCCATCGGGCATGCCGGTCGAGGCCAGGTAGTTGACCAGCACCGGGACCTCGGCCTGGCAGTGCGGGCACCAATGGGCGAGGATGACGATGGCCGCCGGTCCATCCGTTGGGCCGATGGTCATCGGGTCGCCGGTCAGGCTCTTGCCCGACAGGGTCGGGATGGCGCGTCCCACGGCCGGATCGGCGCCCGATGTCGGCAGGGCCGGCAGGGCGGCGCCGCTGATGCCGATCGCGTCCGAGGCCGGTTCCGAGATCCGGTTGCCGCCCCCTCCGGCAACGGCCACGGCCACGATGGCCGCCACGATCACGAGGGCGAAGACGCCGGCCCCGATGAGGAACCAGGTGCGGTTCTTCGCCTGGGACTGTGCCGGCGGTGGGCCGCTGCTGCGCTTGGGCATGCCGCGGGACTTGTTGGCCTTGGTGGTCAAGAATTCGTCTCCTGGTCAGGGTCTTTCGCTCCGCCGCGCAGCAGCAGGAGGGTGATGATGCCGAGGAATCCGGCCAGGGCCATGGTCGGGATCGTGATGAACCCGAGGACCTGCACGTAGATCGAGGAGCACGGCACGTCGAGCGAGCACGAGCCGCTCGGCAGCCCGGGCAGGCGCTGGACGCCAATGTGCCACGCGCTGATGGCCGCGCCGATGACTGCAACCGGCAGGACGTAACGCGTCACGGACGGATCGTCGCGGATGGCGGCGATGAGCAGGATCACGACCAGCGGGTACATGGCTATGCGCTGGTACCAGCACAGCACGCACGGGATGAACCCGGCGACCTCGCTGAAGTACAGGCTTCCGGCCATGGCCGTGGCCGCCACCAGGAACGCCAGCCACAGCGCCGCGGGCCGCAGCATCGCACCCACGGCATCCAGCGCGCCTTCCGCCACGCCGATGCGGTCCAGCGCGAGGAGCACGAGCGTGCCGAGCACGGCCAGGAAAGTGGCCAGCACCAGTACGCCAAGGAAGGTCGCAACCACGAACGCGTCCATCGAGTGCGTATTAGAGCCGATTCGGTGGCGGAGCGCTGGCGCGGTCGTTCCGACCGCCGGCCCGAGCGGTCGGCGCCTATGCCGACTCGCCGTGCGCGTGCGGGTGCTCGACCATGCGCATGGGCATCGGCGGCAGTGGGCGAGGGTCCGGGTCGGGCTCGTACTCGTCGGTGTGCGGGTTGACCGCGTA
>JADLBB010000173.1 GCA_020848055.1 Chloroflexota bacterium
ACCGACGTGCTGGATGCCACCCCGCCGACGCTCGGCCCAGGCCAGGCTGAGCGGATTGCCCGCGAGCAGTACGGCCTGGATGCCACCGCGAGCCCGCTCGTCAGCGAGCGGGACCAGAATTTTCGCCTGGACGACACTGACGGCAACGCATGGGTGCTGAAGGTCTCGAACGCGGCCGAGGAGCGCGGAGTGGTCGAGATGGAGGTAGCCGCGGTCGAGCGAATCGCAGCGGTCGATCCGGGACTGCCGGTCCCGGTGGCACGTCCCTCGCTTGCCGGCGGGCCCATAGCCAGCGTCGAGGTCAGCGGGACGACCCACCTCGTCCGAATGCTGCCGCTGTTGCCCGGGCGCAACGCCGCGCCGGGCGAGCTGGACGCCGATGCCGTCGCGGGCATCGGGGAGGTGGTGGGCCGCATCGGCCTTGCGCTGCGCGGACTCTTCTGTCCGGCCGCGGGCCGGCGCATCTGGTGGGATCAGCGACACCTGCCGGAGCTGGCGCGTCGCGTCGCGGTGACCGAGGATCCGGATCGGCGTGAGCTGCTCGGCCGGGTCCTCGACCGCTTCAAGGCCAACGTGGCGCCCGCCCTGCCCACGCTGCGCTCGCAGATCATCCACAACGACATCACCCTCGACAACCTGCTGCTCGATCCCGAGGGCCAGGTGAGCGGGATCATCGACTTCGGCGACATGGCCCACACTGCGCTGTTCCTCGACGTGCCGGCCGCGCTGCAGTCGCTGGTTCGAGACCGCATCGACATCTTCGAGGTGGCCGATGCGTTCCTGGCTGGCTACGCGTCGGTCCTGCCGCCCGAGCCGCGAGAGGCGGCGCTGCTGGGCGACCTGCTGGCCGGACGCATGGCGCAGACGATCCTGATCTCCGCGTGGCGCATGCCGCAGCATCCCGACAACGAGTACATCCGCGCCTGGGCCGAGCCGGCCTGGACCCTGCTGGAGCAACTGGACGAGATCGGCTTCGATGAGGCCGCACGTCGACTTGCGGTCATCGCCCGCGCTCCGATCGGCCGGCGGATGGGCTCAGCCGAGCTGCGAGAGCGCCGCGATCGGGTGCTGGGCAGTGCGCTGGAGTCGCTGTCCTACGCGCGGCCTCTGCACTTGGTGCGCGGGGATGGGACCTGGCTGGAGGCGGCTGACGGACGTCGCTACCTGGACGCCTACAACAACGTCCCGGTGGTCGGGCACTCGCACCCGCGCGTGGTCGAAGCGATCGCCCGCCAGGCCGCTGCGCTCAACACCAACACCCGCTACCTGCACCCCCACGTCGTCACGCTGGCCGAGCGCCTGGTCGCGACCATGCCCGACGGATTGGACACGGTCCTGTTCGTCAACTCCGGCTCCGAGGCCAACGACCTCGCCTGGCGCCTGGCCACCACCTTCACCGGTGCCGATGCGGGCCTCTGCACCTCCTGGTCCTACCACGGGGTGACCCATGCCATCGCCGACTTCTCGGCCTCAGAGTGGCCCAACGGCGAGCGACCCGAGCACGCGGAGGCCTACGCCGCACCCGATACCTACCGTGGCCCCTACGCCGGCGCGGACGACGCCACGACGGTCGGGCGGGCCGAGATCAACGAGGCCGTGACACGCCTGGCGGAGCGCGTGCACCGCCCGGCCGCGCTGTTCCTCGACTCGACCTTCACCGCCGATGGCATCTTCGTCCCCGAGCCCGCGGTGGTGGCCGAGATCATGGCGACCGCCCGCGAGGCCGGGGCACTCGTCATCGCCGACGAGGTCCAGTCCGGCTACGGCCGCACGGGCCAGATGTGGGGCTTCAGCCGCTGGGGCGTGGTCCCCGACTTCGTCACCATCGGCAAGCCGATGGGCAACGGCCACCCGATTGCCGCTGTCATCACCCGCTCCGAGATCGTCGATCGGTTCGGGGCCCACACGACTTTCTTCTCGACCTTCGGCGGCAACCCGGTCGCATGCGCCGCGGCCCTCGCCGTGCTGGACGTGCTCCCCGACGAGAGCCTGCTCCCCAAGGCCACGGCCATCGGCGACTGGCTGCGCGCCGAGCTG
Organism: Chloroflexota bacterium; assembly: GCA_020848055.1. Taxonomy (GTDB): domain Bacteria; phylum Chloroflexota; class Limnocylindria; order QHBO01; family QHBO01; genus JACDBZ01. The sequence goes on from JADLBB010000173.1 coordinate 2,038, forward strand.
CGCGCATTGGCCGGACGCCACCGCGCGATCGGCGACGTCCGCGGCCGCGGGTTGATGACCGGCGTCGAGCTGGTGCGCGATCAGGCGAGTCGGGAGCCCGATGCGGGGTTGGCCGGTGCCGTCAAGGACGCCATGGCAGAGCGCGGCGTCCTCATCGGGACGACGGGTCGCCTCAAGAACGTTCTGAAGATCCGTCCACCGTTGTGCGTCACCCGCGATGAGGCAGGCATCATCGTCGAGACGCTGAACCAGGTCCTCGGCGCGGCACAGGGATAGTCGGATCGCCCGGATTCGGACGATCGGACGGTGGACCCGCAGACGCCACCCGGGACGACGTCGAGTCCCTCGATCGTTGCGACGTTGCGCGGCTTCGCGGTCCTGGTGACCCGGATCGTGGCGTGAGGGTCTGGTTCGAGCAGACTCAGACGGTCTCGACCGCCATGGCCACCGCTCCCCCGCCGCCGAGACACAGGGTCGCGATACCCTTGCCGCCGCCGCGGCGACGCAGCTCGTACAGGAGCGTGGTCAGCACGCGGGCGCCGGAGGCACC
>JADLBB010000174.1 GCA_020848055.1 Chloroflexota bacterium
CCGAAGGACGGACCGTCATCGCCGTCAGCCACGACATGCGCTTCGTGGCCGAGTCGTTCGAGCGCGTCATCGTCATGCGTGCCGGTCGGATCATCCTCGATGAACCACCGGGGGTCGCATTCGCATCCGGTTCGTGGACCGCCTTGCGCTCGACGTTCGTCGAACCACCGCTGGCGGCCGTGGCCGGCGCACGGTTGGGGCTGCGGGCGTCCACGCCGACGGTCGAGCGCCTTGTCGCGGAGCTGTCGCGGGAGAACGCCGAACGGCCGGGGGTGGGTCAGTAGTAGCCGGGCGGCGGCGGGAGCGGATTGCCCTCGGCATCGGTGCGCTCGGCCGCGGGCAGGTCGTCGCGGTGCTCGCGTCCATCGATCGGCCCGGGGATGGGCAGGGCCATGACCGAGCTGGGGATCTCGTCGAGCTGATCGGTGATGCCGCGCAGGCCGAGACGTCGCAGGCCGGGTGCGAAGCGCTCGCAGAAGTCCGGGTCCCGCAGGAGCGCGAACAGCAGCGTCGAGTAGGCGCGGTTCAGCAGCTCAATCCCGCGGGCCGACCCCACCGCCTGGACCTGGTTCAGCCCGAGCTGCGCCTCGAGGATGTCGAGGGCTCGATTTGCCTCCTTCCGCGTGGCCCTGATCAAATGCGGCGTGCGGTTGACGAACAGCCGGGTCCGATACAGTGCGTCGCGCACACGAGCGTCGCGGTTGAGGTGAGCCTGGGTCATGGCCCGAATCTTACGCGCTGAGCCAGGGTGGCAGGAGGCACTTGCCGCCGCGCTGGCCGCTGCGCGCCGGCCGATCATGCTCGACGCACGCTTGATCCCACGCGGAACCGACGGCCGGACGACGCGCGACCTGGTGGATCGTCGGGCCATGCCGCGGCCGCGCCCAGCGGCCACGCTGCTTGCGATTCATCCCGATGCCGCGGGAGACCTGGTGCTGCCGCTGACCGTGCGCCGAGCCGACCTGCGTGACCACGCCGGCGAGGTGTCGCTGCCGGGCGGTGCGCTCGAGGCTGGCGAGGGTCACGAGGCAGCTGCCTTGCGCGAGGCGTGCGAGGAGGTCGGCTTGGATCCAGGCGCGGTGCGGATCGTCGGAACGCTCGACGACGTCTGGATCCCGGTCAGCAACTTCGAACTGCGGCCCTTCGTGGGGACGCTCGAATCGGCGCCGGCCCTCGTACGTCACGACGACGAGGTGGCCGCGATCGTCGAGCTACCGCTGCGCGGGCTGTGGGATCCGGACGTGGCCGGGATGGACGAGTTCGAGGTCCGCGGCCGGCGGATCCGCGCCGGCGTGTACCGCATCGGTGGCGCGCTCGTGTGGGGCGCGACCGCCATGACGCTCGGCATGCTGGCCAGGGTGCTCGAGGAGGCGGACGCCGCGTCTCCGGCGCCTCGGGCGTCCTAGGGCCGCGACTGGACGGTCGTGCGCTGGCTCGCCAGCAGCTCCAGCAGCGCCGAATGCTGCGCCGGCGGCGCCGCCACCACGCTGTTGCTGGCACCCTTCGTCGCAGGCTGCCACCAGGGACCTCCGTCCAGCGCGGTGACCGTGGCGCCGGCGCACTCGGCGATCAGCCCGGCGGCGGCGACGTCCCACAGCGACAGGCCACCGTTCTGGACGAAGGCGTCGAAGCGGCCGTTGGCCACGTACGCCAGCGCCAGCGCCGCGCTGCCCATGCGCCGATGAATCCGGATGCGCGGCGCGATCCGGCGCTCCCGCAGCAGGCCTCCACGACCGATGACGGCCAGGCTGACGACGTAGTCCGACAGCGCCTCCTTGGCCGACGCCCGCACCGCCGTGCCGTTGAGCGTGGTGCGGCCGCCGGCGGTGGCCGCATACAGGTCGTCGCGAGCCGGGTCGAACACGACGCCCACGACCGGCCGCTCACCGACCACCAGCCCGATGCTGACGCAGTAGAACGGAATGCCGTTGGCGTAGTTGACGGTGCCGTCGAGCGGGTCGATGACCCATGTCCGGCCGTTGCCCGTGCCGTCGGCGCGCGTCATGCCGGCATGCTGGCCCGACTCCTCGGCCAGGATGGCGTCGTCCCCGAATCGGTCTCGAATCTCACCGATGATCAGCCGCTCCGACGCGTAGTCGGCGTTGGTCACCACGTCACGCTTGCTCTTGTAACTGATGCGCTCGAGGCGCTCGTAGTGCGACGTGAGCACGGCGCCCGCCCGTCGGGCGAGGTCGGTGGCGAAGGCCAGCTCATCGGTCCATTTGCTTGCGCTCACCAGGTCAGGGTAGCCGAGGCGAGCACACCGGGTCCGTTGCCGGCGGCCTTCGCGCCTCGCAATCGGCCGATGCGGGCCGGTTGTGGCCGACACAGCCCGACGGCGACCGCAATCGGCCGATGCGGGCCGGTTATCAAGGCGACGGCGGCGTGAGCACCCGCATCCACGATCGACTGGGCGCCGCATCCCCGATTGCTCGCCTACAACCGGCCGCTGAGGTCCGATTGCGGCCAACATCGGGCTCCGCAGCACGCAATCGGGCTCACAAGGGCGGTTGCGACGAACGCCAGGTCAGTCCAGCGCGGTCCCCGGTCGGCTAGGCTGTGCGACATGCCACAGATCCACCTGCGCGCCGAGGAGGGCGACTACGCGCCGCTCGTCCTCCTGCCCGGCGACCCAAACCGGGCGCGCCGCATCTCGGAGCGCTTCGACGCCGGCAGCGCGAGAGAGGTCAACGCGCACCGGGGCATGCTCGGCTTCACGGGCACCTACCACGGGACCCCGGTCAGCGTGCAGACCAGCGGCATGGGCACGCCGAGCATCAGCATCGTGGTCGAGGAGCTGCTGCGGCTTGGCGCGACGCGCCTCATCCGGGTCGGCACCTGCGGCGGCATCGCGCCAGGGTTGAGGACCGGCGACCTCGTCATCGCCACGGCCGCCTGCCCGACCGATGGCACCACCAACACTTACCTGCACGGCGAGGCCTACGCCCCTGCCGCCGACTTCGCCCTGACCCGCTCGCTGGTTGACGCGGCCGCCGCCGCTGGCATCAACGCCCGGACGGGCCTGGTCGCATCGGTCGACGTCTTCTACAACACCGATGACGACTACGCCAGGCGCTGGCGCGAGCGGGGCGTGCTCGCCTTCGAGATGGAGGCATCGGCGTTGTTCTTCCTGGCCGCGCGGGCCGGGGTGCAGGCCGCCTGCGCCCTCACGGTCAGCGACGTCCTGTCGGAGGAGGTCAGCACCGAGGAGTCGTATCTTCCGCTCGACGAGCTGGATCTGGCCATCGACCGCATGATCGGCGTGGCGCTCGAGGCTGGAATCGAGGGTTAGACTGACCACATGACCGATACCCTCTCGCGCGGTGCGGCCAACCAGGCCGGCGCGATCATCAACCCCAACGCGCAAGCCGAGGCGCAGGACTTCCTGCCCCTCAACGGCATCGACCACGTCGAGTTCTGGGTCGGCAACGCCAAGCAGGCGGCGCACTACTACCGCGCCCTGTGGGGCTTCACCCCCGTGGCCTATGCCGGACTGGAGACCGGCGTGCGGGATCGGTCCAGTTTCGTCATGGTCCAGAACGACATCCGCTTCGTGTTCACCGCACCGCTGTCTCCCGACGGCGAGATCGCCGAGCACGTCGCCCGGCACGGTGATGGGGTGAAGGACATCGCCTTCGCGGTCGATGACGTCACATCGGCCTGGGAGGAGACGACGAAGCGTGGCGCGGTCAGCGCGCTCCAGCCCACCGAGACGGAAGGGCAGAAGGGCAAGCTGCGCCGCAGCAGCATCCACGCTTACGGCGAGGTGGTGCACTCGTTCATCGATCGCTCCGACTACCACGGCGCCTTCGCGCCGGGCTACCACCGCATCAAGAGCCCGCCACCGGCGGCCTCCGGTCAGAGCCTGCTCGAGGTCGACCACTGCGTCGGCAATGTCGAGCTGGGCGACATGGACCGCTTCGTCGAGTTCTACCGCGACGTGCTGGGCTTCGCGCAGCTCATCCATTACGACGACAAGGTCATCCACACCGAGTACTCGGCGCTGATGAGCAAGGTCATGACCAACGGCAACGGCCGCATCAAGTTCCCGATCAACGAGCCGGCTGCCGGGAAGAAGAAGAGCCAGATCCAGGAGTTCCTCGACTACTACCTCGACGCCGGAACGCAGCACATCGCGCTGCGCACCGAGGACATCGTGGGCACGGTCCGGGCGCTGCGCGCCCGTGGCGTCGAGTTCCTCGGCATGCCGCACGCCTACTACGAGTCGCTGCCGGACCGCGTCGGCGACGTCGGCGTGCCGATCGAGATCCTCGAGGACCTCGGCATCGAGGCCGATCGCGACGAGGAGGGCTTCCTGCTCCAGATCTTCACCCGCCCGGTCCAGGATCGCCCGACCTTCTTCTTCGAGATCATCGAGCGCCACGGGTCACGTGGGTTCGGCGTCGGCAACTTCAAGGCCCTGTTCGAGGCCATCGAGATCGAACAGGCGCGCCGGGGCAACCTGTAGGGCACGACCGATGCGCAGGTGCCTGCCTGTCGGTCTCGCGTTCGTCCTCCTGGCGGCTTGCACCGATGCGACCCGGACCCCAACCGCGCCGGTGGCCACGCCCAGGTCGACTGGTATCCCGATCGGCCTGGCTTGTTCCGCGTCAACTTTGGAAACGGGACGTGCGACTACCTCGGCGGTGGGCCGATTGCCCGCGCCTGCACCTCGTTCATGCACGTGACCGTCGATGTGTCGACCGGAACCGTGATCGGGGTCGATTACGAGTCGCTTCCCGTCTGAACCCCGGACCGAAGTACGGCGGGGTACTGCACCGGACCGCACCACGCGGCGGAATGCACATAGCGCGCGTCCATCGATCGACGCGGGGGCGTACCCCATATGACGATCACGCCCCTCCCTGCAGGGGCCCCGCTGCGGAACCCTGCGTCGTGAATGGATGCATCGCGATTCACCCGACTGACCCTCGTGCGCCTCGCCGCCGCTGCCCTGGTGCTCGGCTGGGCCGCCATGCGACCGGAGGCATTGGGCGTGCCGGTTGCCTCGTTGGCGGTGGTGGCCGTCGGATACGCGGCCGTGGCAACCTGTGCCGAACTGGCCCGGCGGCGCATCGGCAACGACCTGCGCGGGCTGTTCACCGGGTTGCTGTGCATCGACGGCGTCTTCCTGGCAGCAACGACCTACGCCACGGGCGCAACGCTGGGGCCGACCGGCGCACTCGTCTACCTGCACGTCGTGGCGGTCACGCTGCTGTTCGGTTCCCGCATCGGGGTCGCCGCGGCTTCATGGCACGCGGTGCTCATGCTGGCCGTACTCGGTGGACAGGCAGTGTCGATGATCCCGGCCGTGGACGTCCATCCGGGCGCCGCGTCCCTGGTGGATCGGTTCCCGGTTCACCAGGTCACCGCGTTCATCGGCTTCGTGGCCATCACGACCCTGCTGGCGGCCCTTGACGAGCGAGAGGGCAGGCGGCGCAGCCAGGAGAGCGAGGCGCGTGCCGGACTCGCCATGGCCCTCGGCCAGCTGGATGCGAGTCCAGATCGCGCCCCCGGGGCCGGCCTGGTCGAGGAGCTGCGCAGCGCCGTCGATCTCGAGCAGTTGCGGCTCGCCTACCAGCCGATCGTCAATCTCGGCTCGGGCAGGATCGCGGGGCTCGAGGCCCTCGTGCGCTGGCAGCATCCACGACGCGGCGAAGTCCAGCCGGGCGACTTCCTTGGCGCTGCCGAGGCGAACGGTGCCATCGGCCCGGTCGGTCGGTGGGTCCTGCGCCGGGCCTGCGAACAGGTCATGGCCTGGCAGTCGGCCGGGCTGGTGCGGCCGGACCTGTTCGTCTCGGTCAACGTGTCGGCACGCGAGGTCGAGGCACCCGGCTTTGTCGGTGCCGTCGAGGAGGCGCTGGCGTGGTCCCGGCTGGTACCCGCGCGGCTGGTGGTCGAGGTGCCGGTGAAGGCGCTGTCGCCGATGTCGGACGCCACGCTCGAGACGTTCGTCACCCTGCGCACCATGGGCGTGCGCGTCGCGCTCGATGTCGCAGGCGACGACAGCAACCAGCCCGATGATCTGGCCGGGATCGCCCTCGACGCGCTGAAGTTCACCATGTCGGAAACCGATGGCCGCACCCGGTCGAGCGAGGCACTCGTCCGGTTGGGCAGGGCCTCGACCGTCGCGACGGTGGCGCAGCACATCGAGACCGCCGAGCAGGCCTGGCGCATGCGGGCGATCGGCTGCTCATACGGACAGGGCTTCTACTTCGCCGCCCCGCTGGCCGTGACCGAGATCGACGATGGGGTCGAGGGCCTCGCCACGGATCATCGCTGGCAGCCCGATGAGCCATCCGCGCCGATCCCCACCGTCGTGCATCGGGGCCGGCTGCGCCCGACCAACGAACCGTTCGGACAGCCCTCCACCGCCTGAGGAACCCTCCGCACCACTTGCGCCGGGGCGCACGCAACTGAGAAGTTGCGACCGCACCGGACCGATTCGTGCCCGGTTCTTGCATCCCAGCGCACATTCCGCGTGCAAGTTGGCGCTGATCCATCCGGAACTCGTGATTACGTGCGCGAGGCAGCAAACCCCGGCGGTCGATTGCCCCGCGTCATCGGCTAGCATCGGGGAGTGGACGACAGCACGCTCGTAACCATCGACGAGATCCGTACCGCTGCCGAACGCATCCGGGGCGTCGCCACCCGCACCCCTCTCCTGCGCTGGGACGATAGGACGTGGCTCAAGCCCGAGTCGCTCCAGCCGGTCGGCGCGTTCAAGATGCGCGGCGCGTACAACAAGATCGCCGCGTTGACCGATGCCGAGCGCGCCCGCGGCGTCGTCACCTATTCGTCGGGCAACCATGCCCAGGCCGTCGCCCGCGCGGCTCGGCTGGTGGGGGCGCACGCCGTCATCTGCATGCCGCGCGACGCGCCGAAGGTCAAGGTCGCCGGAGTCGAGCGCGACGGCGCCGAGATCGCCTTCACGGGCATGGATTCCGAGGAGCGCCACGCGCTGGCCCTGCGCCTGGTGGACGAGCGCGGCCTGGTCATGATCGAGCCGTACGACGATCCGGCGATCATCGCCGGCCAGGGGACCTGCGGCCTGGAGATCGTCGAGGACCTGCCGCACGTCACGAGCGTCCTGGTCCCCGTGTCCGGCGGCGGCCTGTCGGCCGGCGTGGCGACCGCCATCAAGGCGCTGGTGCCGGCGGCCCGCGTCATCGGAGTCGAACCTGAGTTGGCGGCCGATGCGAAGGCGTCGCTCGAATCGGGCACGCTCGTGACCTGGACCGCTGCCGAGACCGGCCGCACCATGGCCGACGGCCTGCGCACCAACTCGCTCGGCCCGCTGCCTTTCGAGCACCTGCGCCGGTTCATGGACGAGATCGTCACCGTCAGCGAGGACGAGATCGCCGAGGCCGTCCGTGAGCTGGCATTCCGGGCTCGCCTCGTGGTCGAGCCGTCTGGCGCGGTCGGGATGGCCGCGGAGCGCTCGGACGCCGCCGCACGCACCGATGACGACGATCAGCGCGTCATCGTCGTCAGCGGCGGCAATATCGACCCGGACTTCTTCCGCCATATCCTCGCCGGCCAGTAGCACGCCTCCACCCTGAAGCGTCTGGAGTGCGCGATGGATGGCCCACACACCGAACCGGCCCCGCGAAGCCGATGGCCTGCGGTCGCGACAGCTCTGTCGGTCGTGATGGTCGCAGTGGTGATTGGTGCGTTCGGACCTCGTCTCCTTGCCAGTCGGACTCCCGAGCCCACTGCGTCCGCCGCTGCGCTGGCCACGACCCAACCGACACCGACCAATCCCGCCTCGGCGAGGGCCATTCCGAGCCCGACACCATCACCCACCGAGCCGATGGGCCAGATCCCACCGGAGCTCGTGGGGCGAGCGTTCATGGTCGGGGACGATCAGACGCAGGAGGTCTGGATCACCGGCACCCTTGGTGGGCCGAGCATTCAGCTGCCGGCCGGCGAGCGCGGCCTCGACGCGGACGGCACGCGCATCCTATCGGTGACCGGCGACGTCGGAGCCCAGGAATTGATCGTTCGCTCGTACCCACAGGGCCAGGAGGAGGTACGGCTCGCCGTCACCGAACCGGTGGAGTACGGCGTGCTGCGCGGCGATGTCGTGTACTGGTCCGGCTCGACGTTCGAGTTCGATAACTCCGACCCCGACGGCGGTGTTGGTCGCGATGGCGGGGTATGGCGAGTGGCACTTCCGAACGGGACTCCCGAAGCTCTGATCTTCGCCGGTCCATTGACGAGCGGGTTCGTGGCCCGCGGGTGGCCGGTGCTCAGCCCGTCGGGCCGTACGATGGGGGCGCTGCTGTGCAAGCTCCAGTCGTACGAGGGCGGGCCGTGCATCGCGCACATCCTGGACCTCGAGACCGGAGAGCTTCGAACGCTGCTGGAGGACAGCGGCCTGGCGAGCCTGACCGATGCGGTCGCGATCCGCCTCGGTTTCGGGACACCACTCGAGGCGCGCGCCTTCGACGAGACGCTGCTGTGGAGCATCCCCATGGAGCTGCCACCGGCTGCAAACGGCATCGGCCGCCACAACGAGTTCGACTTGAACTACCTGACCGATGACGGCAGCACGCTCATCCAGGGGATCGAGGAGATCGGCAACATGACCGGGCGGTATCGAATCCTCGAGATCGACGTAGCCTCCGGCATCCAGCGAGTCGCCGCCGAGAATCCGCTCGGACCGGACGTCAACGACATCAATCTCGTCCGGGAGCTCTCGTCGGATCGGTATGTGGCGCTTCGGTCCACGATGAGCCTGTGGGAGTCTCTGGAAACCGGCACGCCGCTCAGGCTGTTGGACCTGGCGACCGGCGAGCTCGTCCCCGGCGTCTTTCCGCTCGACCGCCCCCAATAGCTCAGCCCGTCAACCGGCAGCTCGTCGGCAACCTTGGCCAGGACGCCGGACGCGGCACCGACCCTGGCGGGCGGTCATCGGCCGCGCAGGATCTCCAGGGCTCGATCCAGCTGGGGGTCGGCGCCGCTCAGCGGGTCCACGGGTGAGGCCACGACCACGTCCGGCCGGATGCCATCGGGTGCCGCCGAGTGATGGTCGGGGGTGAACCATCGGTCGGTCGTGATGCGCAGGCCGCCACCATCGGGCAGGTCACGCCAGACCTGGACCGTGTTCTTGCCGAAGGTCGGCTGTCCGAGGATGGTGGCGCGTCCCTGGTCCTGGAGCGCGCCGGCCACGATCTCGGAGGCCGATGCGGAGCCGTGGTCCACCAGCACCACCACCGGGATATCCGGATCCTGCAGCAGGCCGTCCTGCGAGCGCCACTCCTGCACGTCGTCGCCGGACTCCACGGTGAACAGCAGCTCGCCCGACGGGACGAACTGCGAGGCGATCGATTGCGCGGCGCTGATGTAGCCGCCCGGGTTGCCGCGCAGGTCCAGGATGAACGCCGATGCACCCCGCGCCAGCAGGGCGAAGATGGCCACCTCCACGCGATCGGGCGCGCGATCGGTGAACGAGGTGACCCGCAGATAGCCGACGTTGCCATCCAGCAGGTCGGACTGCACCTCGTTGAGGTCGATCACGCCACGGGTGACGGTGATCTCGAGCGTGTCGCCGCCACGCTCCACGGTCAGCGTCACGTCCGTGCCGGCCGGCCCGCGCACGACGTGAACGAGCGAGTTGACCGACTCGCCGATGGTCGAGACCCCGTCGATGGCTTTGATCTGGTCGCCCGCGCGCAGGCCGGCTGCCTCAGCCGGAGAGCCGTCCAGGGGTGCCACGATGACCATCGCGCAGGTATCGGTGACGACGCTGCACGCTTCGAGGTCCCCGGGATCGGCCAGGTTCTTCATGCCCACCTCGGCCCCGATGCCGCTGAACTCACCGGACAGGTCGTCCTGCGCGGACTGGTACTGCTCGGGCGTCAGGTAACCCGAGTACGGGTCGCCCAGCCCGTACTCGATCATGCCGCGCACGGCGCCCTCGACCAGCTTGCGGTCGCTCACCTCGTCCACGTAGTCGCGCTTGATGTCGGCGTATGTGCGGCACAGGACGGCGAACGCCTCGGATGGCTGGGCGCAACTGATCGACTCGATTCCGGGCGTCGGCTGCGCCGATGCGGCCGCCGGCGTCGAGGCCGTCGCCGAGGGTGGCGGCAGCGCTGCCACGCCGCCCCCGCGTCCGACGGCGAGGCCGGCGACGAAGGTGGCGGCACCGAACAGGAGCAGGACGATGCCCAGGGCAACGGCGCCCAGCAAGGAGGTTCGGCCGGGGCGTGGAGTGTCGTTCATGCGGCTATGCAACCCGTGATTCGAGGATGGGCGACGAGGCATTCTGCCCCGAACCGGGAAACCGCGCAGGCGGCGAATCAGCCACGGACGGCGCGCAGGCCCAGGAAGATCGGGATCTCGGTGTTGGCGCGCGCATCGCCGCGCACAGCTCGACCCGGCCGGCGGCCGGGCGGCAGATCGGGCAGCTCGAGCATCGCATCGGTGGCGAAGCCGGCATCGGCCAGGGCGTTGACGTAGGCGCTGATCGGCCGATGGAAGCTGCGGGTCGGCAGGCCGCCGCCGAGCGACTTCATCGGTACCGCCATCTCGCCCAGGTAGGCATCGATGCGCCGATAAGTCAGCTTGCGACCCTCGTCGTAGCCCCAGCCGGAGTGGCGCGGCTGGCGAAAGGCGGGGTGCGTCATGAGCAGGACCACCCGTGAGCGGTCCGTGAGTGCCCAGTCGACGCCGCGCAGGACCTCGTCGAGCGGATCCATGTCCTGGATGCTGAGCAGGAAGACCGCCGCGTCGAGGCTCGCTTCCTCCAACCCAACAACCGCCGGCAGCCGCCTCGCATCGCCGACCAGGAAGCGCGCGCCTCTGACCGTCCGATGACGCCGCTTCGCGGCGGCGATCAGCCTGGCCGAGGCGTCCACCACCGTGGTCGCAGCGCCCGCATCCGCGAGGTACGGGGCCAACACACCCTGGCCGCCGCCGACGTCGAGGATCCGTTCGCCCGGTTGCGGATCCAGCAGCTCGAGCACGGCCGGGATGGCCAGGCCGCGGTGGTAGGCCGATCCGTGATCGCCGACCCAGCCGTCGTACCAGATCGCGACCCGTTCCCAGCTCGTCTCGCCCGCCGGCGGGCGCTGGCGGGAAGCCGCCATCAGCGCCAGCCGAGCTCCGGCGCGACGTGGCGCAGGACGTTCTCGATGACGTGCGCGTTGTAATCGACGCCCAACTGGTTGGGGATGGTGAGCAGCAGCGTGTCGGCCGCGGCGATCGCGGTGTCGGCTGCGAGTTGCCCTACCAGCACATCGGGCTCGGCGGCATAGGTGCGGCCGAACACGGCGCGCGTCGTCTCGTCGATGTAGCCGATCTGGTCGGTGTCCTGGCTGCGGCCGAAGTAGGCGCGGTCGCGATCATCGGTCAGCGGGAAGATGCTGCGGCTGACCGACGTGCGTGGCTCGCGGTCGTGCCCTGCCGCCCGCCACGCGGCGTGGAAGGCGTTGATCTGCTCGGTCTGCTGGATGTGCAGCGGCTGTCCGCTCTCGTCGAACTTGAGGGTCGAGGTCATCATGTTCATGCCCAGGCTCGCGGCCCACTCGGCCGTGGCATTGGTGGCCGCGCCCCACCAGATGCGCTCCCGCAGGCCTGCCGAGTGGGGCTCGACGCGCAGCAGGCCGGGCGGGTTTGGGAACATCGGTCGCGGGTTCGGCTCGGCGAACCCGACGCCGTCGAGCAGGCCGAGGAACTCCTGGGCGGTGCGCCGGGCCATGGTTCCGTCGTCCTCGCCCTCGGCCGGGATGTGGCCGAAATGCCGGTAGCCATCGATCACCTGCTCCGGCGAGCCTCGGCTGATGCCCAGTTGCAGCCGTCCACCCGCGATGACGTCGGCGGCGCCGGCGTCCTCGGCCATGTAGTACGGGTTCTCGTAGCGCATGTCGATGACCGCGGTGCCGATCTCGATCCGGCTCGTCCGCGCCCCGATCGCCGCCAGCAGCGGAAACGGAGAGGCAAGCTGGCGGGCGAAATGGTGAACCCGGACGTAGGCGCCGTCGGCGCCGAGCTCCTCGGCCGCCACGGCCAGCTCGATGGTCTGAAGGTGCGCATCGGCGGCGGACCTGACCCGTGAGTACGGCGAGTCCGACCAGTGGCCGAACGACAGGAACCCGATGCGCTTCGTCACGCCAGCGCGCCCAGGAAGGCAACCGCGTTCGCGCCGAGCGCGTCCACCGCGTACCCGCCCTCCTGCAGCACGACGGCCGGCATGCCCAGCGCCGCGATGGCCGAGCCGATGCGCGCGTAGTCGTCGGTCACCAGGCCCAGGTTGCAGATCGGGTCGGCGTGGTAGGTGTCGAAGCCCAGCGACACGACAAGGGGCGCATCGGCCCCGAAGGAGACGATGAAATCGAGGGCGACTCGGAGGGCTGCCAGGTAGGCGTCGCCATCGGTCCGCGGCGGCAATGGAAGATTCAGGTTGAAGCCCTCCCCTTCGAGCGCGCCGCGCTCGGAGGCATAGCCCGAGTAGTGCGGGTAGATGCCCGCCGGATCGCCGTGCAGGCTGACGTAGGCGATGTCCTCGCGCTCCCAGAAGATCTGCTGCGTGCCGTTGCCGTGGTGGAAGTCGATGTCCAGGATCGCGACGCGCTGCGCGCCGCGGTCACGTGCCGCCTGGGCCACGATGGCCGCGTTGTTGAAGAAGCAGTACCCGCCGATGAGGTTGCGTCCGGCGTGATGCCCCGGCGGGCGGCACAGCCCGTACGCCAGCGGCGCACCGGCCAGGACCAGGTCGAGCGCCGTCAGCCCGATGTCAACGGCCGCCCGCGCCGCGGCGGCCGTACCGGCCACGATCGGCGTTGCCGTGTCGAAGCAGAACGCGCCGAGGCGCTCGTGGCGCCGTGGCGGCAGCTGGTCGAGGGCCATCCGACCCGCGTACTCGCGGATCAGGAACGTGTCGGGCAGCAGCGGGCGCCCCGGGTCGCGGCCGGCGGCCATCGCATCGGTCCAGGCATGCTCGACGAGGTCGATCATCTCGGGGTCGTGCACTGCCGTGATCGGGTCCGGACCGTGCGCGGTCGGCGGCGTCAGTTCGTACGTGCCGGTCGCCAGCAGCGCCTGACGGATGACGATCGCGCGCTGCGGAGACTCGAAGCACGGCACCTCGCGGCCGGCGAGCAGTTCGACCAGCCCGTCGTGGGCCAGGTGGTCATCGGAGGCAACCAGTGGCGTCGTCATGTGGCCCGAACCATAGCCGCGGTCGCGCCCGCGCGCGAGAGCGCCTAGACTCGACGACCGATGAAGGTCGCCCACGTCCGAGAGCGCCACGCACCCGCCGGTGCGCCATGGCGCTTGGCCGCCGCCCTCGACCCGGACGGTGGCCAATGGCTTGACATGGAGTCCGCCCGCCGCACCCTCGTGGCGGCCGACCCGACGCGCGAGCACAACAGCGCCCTTTTCCGCCGCCCGATCACGACGCTGGACGCCTACCTCGCCAACGGCCTGCGCGTGGACGCACTGGCCGACCTGCTCGACGCAGAGCCTGACGAGCCGATGGCCGCCGCGGACCTGGACTTCGGCCCGCCGATCCTGCAGCCGCCCAGCTTCCGCGACTTCTACGCCTTCGAGCGCCACGTCGGCACGATGTGGAAGCGCCGCGACATGCAGATCCCCGAGGCGTGGTACCGACTGGCGATCTTCTACTTCAGCAACATCTCCGAGATCCGCGGTCCCGGCGATCCCGTGTGGGCCCCGCGCGGCAGCAGTGAGCTCGATTACGAGCTCGAGGTCGGGGCGCTCATCGACACGCCGGTGCGCGACGTCGACGCGTCGCGCGGCGCCGAGGCGATCGGTGGCTACTTCGTCATGAACGACTGGAGCGCGCGCGACCTGCAGCGTGAGGAGACGACCGTCCGCCTGGGTCCGGCCAAGGGCAAGGACTTCGCCACGTCCATCGGCCCGTGGCTGGTGACCCCCGATGAGCTGGAGGATCGGCGCACCGCGACCGGCTACGACCTGGCCATGACCGCCAGCGTCAACGGCATCGAACTGTCGCGCGGGGTTTGGTCCAGCGCCCACTACAGCTTCGGCCAGATGGTCGAGCGGGCCAGCGCCGACGTTCGCCTGCGACCGGGCGACATCCTTGGCTCCGGGACCGTCGGTACGGGGTGCCTGCTCGAGATTCGCGACGAGGTCCTCAAGCGCTACCTGCAGCCCGGCGACGTGGTGACGCTGGCGATCGAGCGCCTCGGCGAGTTGAGCGCCACCATCGCGGAGCGACCGGCGGCATGAGTGCCGCGGCCGAGAAACTCGTCGCGCGCATCGAGGAGGCACAACGTCGGCTGGCCTTGCACGCCGCCGTGCCGCCGCCGCCTGGCCTGACCGATCCGGATCCCGGCGGCGAGGAACGGTGGGAGGCGGGACAGGTCTGGGCTCACCTGGCCGAGTTCCCCGACTACTGGCTGGCCCAGGCGCGCCGCGTCATCGCCCTGCCGACGCACGAGCCGGTCCCGTTCGGCCGGGTCAAGACCGATGCGGACCGCGTCGCGGCGATCGAGCGCGACCGGCACGATAACCCCGCGGCCCTGCTGGCAC
>JADLBB010000175.1 GCA_020848055.1 Chloroflexota bacterium
CCTCGACGCCCGCCGCGCCCAGCGTCGCCACACCGGCTGCCCCGCCGCCCTTCATGGTGCGGCTGTCAGCCAGCACCTCGCGCGCGGGCGGCGTCTCGGCTGCAAATGCCGTCGCCCGGACCGGGAACCGCTCGCCCCACTGCCGCGCGGGCCCGAGATCGACATGGATGAACCCCGATCGCGGGTAGAAGCCGAAGCCGAGGAATCCGACCTCGCGCGCCGCAGCCTCGAAGGCCACCGGATCGTGGTTCGCCATGGCGATGTCGAAGGCGGCGCCGTCGAGATGCTTCGACCGGCCCGCGCCCCCCACGGCACGGTTGTGCTCTGGGCTGCGGTAGGCGGAGCGGACGATCAGCGGCTTGCCCAGCCGGTCGCGCAGCGCCTGCAGCTTGTCGAGCGCGGTTTCGTTCACGAGCAGCTTGCCGGTGCCCCGGCATGCAATCTCGGCGGGCGAGAAATTCGGCCAGCGCCAGGCGCTCTCCGGCACATCACGCCAATGGCGGTGGAAGGTCGTGGTCATGAGGGTCCTCCGAAACGAAAAAAAACCGCCTCGAGGGCGGG
Organism: Chloroflexota bacterium; assembly: GCA_020848055.1. Classification (GTDB taxonomy): domain Bacteria; phylum Chloroflexota; class Limnocylindria; order QHBO01; family QHBO01; genus JACDBZ01. The sequence continues at coordinate 562 of JADLBB010000175.1, forward strand.
TGCGGTTGGGCTGGTGAACGGGGGTGTTGAGCGGCTACGGGCCGCCGCCGAAGATCTTCAGCTTGATCGCTATACCCGCGAGCAGCGCCAGCATGACGCCGGTGGTGATCATGCGGACGGCGGTCTGCATCGCGGTGCGGCGGACCAGCCGGATGCAGTCGACCAGGGAGCGCAGATCGCGGATGTCGAGCGCGGCCTCGTCGCCGTCGAGGCCGACATCGGCCAGCGCACGCTTGGCGCCTTCCTCCGCCGCCCGGGTCAAGATCGCCTCGAACTCGGCGTCGGGCATGCGCACGAAGCCCTCGGATCGGGGTGGGTTCATCGGATCCTCCTTCCGCCGCTCAGCCGACCTTGCAGCCCCAGAAGGACGTGTGGTCGGCGGCGAAGTAGCCGTCCGCGACCCGGAAATACCCCTGCAGCTCGACGGTATCGCCTGCCGTCAGCGGCACCATGGTCTGAAGCCAGATCGCGGTAGCGAGCGAGACATGAGTGGCGGAGATTTCGCCGAGGGAGCCGCGGATTTCGGTCGTGCCGTTCAGGACGAGCCGCCCGCGCATGCGGGCGGTGGCGCTGGCGTTGATCTTGTACAGCAGAGTCGCGCCGAAGAGGTAGGTGCCGTCCACGGGGGCGACGAAGTGGTTGTTCACGGCGTCGAACGCGCCCTGATCGTTGTAGTCGGTGTTGTTAAGGCCGATCTTGGTCCAGGTGCCGACGCCGACGTAGTTGTCGTAGTTCGTGTAAGCCTTGAACCGCGGCAGCCGGGGCTGATCGACAATGCCGGTGGCGTTGTCGACGCTCAGCCCGTCGAAGAAGGTGCTGCCGTCGGCGGAGACCGCGAGCCGGAAGCGGTCCGACCCGAACAGCCCCACCAGCGCCTTGGTCACGAAGCCGGTCTGGAGGGTCAAACCGAGATCGTCGCCGGCCGCCTCCTTGTTCATGGTGTAGAACAGGTCGCCGGTGCCGCCCTCGGCCACGGTCCTCGCCGTCCAGAGCGCGGCGTTGAGCTTGGCCGAGAACGGGTTCGATGCATCCGCCGTGGTGCCAACCCCGAGGAGCGCCATGTTCTGCAGCGCCGCCGGTGTGGTCCCGAGCCAGCCCGCGCCATCGTAGACCAGCAGCAGGCCCTCGTCCTCGACCCATGCGCGCCAGCCGATCCGCGGGGGAAGTCGCAGCCAGGCGCCATCGGTCCAGAGCGCGACGTTCAGGTCCCATCCGGACCATTCGCCCGTCGCGCCCGAGGCGACGATGTAGCGATCGCCATCGGCGGGACTGCCGGGCGGCGCTGTCAGATCGCGGTCGAGCACGGAGAGCTGCACGAGCCCGTCGAGCAGCCGCAGCGCCTCGTTGTGGGTGACGTGCTTCTGGGCCTGCGCCGCCAGGATGTAGGGCAGCAGGAGATGGGTCGTGGCGTCGGACATGGGATGGCCTTCAGAGTATCAGCGTGAGGGTCTTGGGCGCGCCCCGCCCGACGAGGGCGGAGAGCTGGTAGATGCGGCTGTCGAGCGTGTCACCGGGGCCGAGCGGCGCGCCCCAATCGGCGGTCTGGTCTGCGGCGGTGTAGACCGCGCTGGTGGTGGCGGTGCTCAGCACCCGCTTAACGGTCGCGCCATCAAGGATCTCGACCTCGTAGGCTTCGAGCTCTTCTCCGAGCGGCACTTCTAGCCCGCCCCAGCTGTCGGCCGCGAGAGCTCGGGACCGGCGCGTCCAGCGGATCGTCAGATCGCCGGGCGTGCGCGGCCTGCGCCACGGCTGCTCGACATGGGCGCCGGAGAACGGCCGCAGCCCGACGCCCGCGGGCGTGAAGGATTGCGCCACATAGGTCTCGTCGCTGACGGGGCGGCTCGCCGGACCGATGCGCCAGTTCCACGGCAATCCGAGATCGGCCTCGGCAATCGGCAGGGACGCCAGCGACGCGTCCAGCACCACGACAAGAGCGCCAGCGGGCGCCGGATTGCCCATCGCGCCCTCGGTGCCGCGCTGGCCGCGCAGGAGCCGGGTCAGCCGGTATCGACCCGGCGCCAGCAGCTCGGCCGCGCCCGCCTGCACGATCTCCCAGGTGCCGGGCGCGCTCTCGATAGCCAGCGCATTGGCGCCGCCCAACAGCGTCAGGTCGGTGACGCTCTCCAGCGTGCCGGTGAGCAGATCGACCACAAGCGCATTGCCGTGGTCGAAGCGTGAGGTGGGGCCCGGATAGAAGTCCGAGACCAGCGCTCCGATCCGGGCGCGGCTGCCGAACGTGGTCAGCAACTCGAACCCGTCCGTCGAGGGGCTGCGGAACACCGCCATCTCGCCCGGCCAGGGAAGAGCGTGCGCCGCGACAAACGGTCGATGCGCGGGCTGGTCCTCGGTCAGCTGCGGCAGGTCCATCAGCACCGCGTCCGGCGCGCCGAACACCACGGCCCGCGTCAGCGACGCCGCGCGGGGATCGCCGGGCGGCAGATCGTAAGTCGCACGGTCCTGCCGCACCGCCTCGATGCCGCGCGCTGCCGCGTCGGCGATGGAGACGAGCCGCAGATCGACCAGACGCCCGTCATGCGCGAGCCGGATCGCATCGGCCGGATCGAACGCGAGGCGCGAGGGTGGCAAACGGAACGCCGCCGTCTCGCGGCCCACCCACGCCTCCATCAGCGCGCGGCGGCAGCGCCTCTCGGCCTCCTCGGGCGGCACCGCCATTGGAAAGGACTCGGACGCGATCCGGGTCGTGTCCACGGTGATGCGCCGGGCCTCGACGAGGGCCGCGTCGTAATCCTCGTCGGCGCGGGCGACCTGCCATTTCAGGGCCTGCGGCAGTTCGGTCTCCTGGCCGCGCGTCAGTTCCAGCACATCGCCCTCGCGGGTGGCCACCAGATCGTCGGGCGCGAGGGTGGCGACGGAGGCCCGGCCGCGCATGACAAAGCGGATCCCCCCCTCTGTCTCGACGGCGTCGAAGCCGAAATGCCGCGACAGCGTTGTGATCGAGGCGCGTGGGCTTTCCAGCGCCGTGATGGCGTAGCCTTCGACCGCGCCCCAGAGGCCGGTGACGTCGATCCGGGACTCGGGCAGCCCGGCGCGCAGGCAGAGGTGCCGCACGAGCGCCGCCAGCGACACCGCGCCAAGCCGTCCGGTCAGCCAGTGCCCCAGCCGCCAGTTCGCCCCGTCCGTCCAGACATCGGTCAGCGCCGGAAAGAACGGGTACGGCCGCGCGTCCCAGGTCCAGGCGGCGCATTCCGGCACATGCACCATCCGGCCGCCGTAGACCGATGACACCGGGTTGTTCGCCGGGACGCCCCACCAGAGGTACGTCGCCTCGAGATAGGCGCGCTGGATCGCGTCGTCGCGCCAGCCCCGCGAGAAATGCGGCGTGAAGCTCTCGGACGACTTCGGGTCGAAGAAGACGTTCGGCTGGTTCGTGCCCCGGTCGATGGCGGGACAGCCGAGCTCGGTGAACCAGATCGGCTTCGACTCCGGCGCCCACGCCGTCAGCGTGCCGCTCTCCACCCCGCCCGGGCGGTCGTAATGCGCGTTCGACCACCAGGCGCGAAGATCCTTGTAGCGGAAAACCCATGGCTTGCCCGCCGCGCCATCGCTGATCGGGGTGCGCACCTGTGCCACCCGATCAGCCGCACTGGCATAGAACCAGTCGAAGCCTTCCCCGCCCGCAATGTTCCCCTGCAGATAGGCCCGGTCGTAGATCGCAGGCCAGCCCGCCTGCGCATCCGCGTGCTCGAACCCGTCGCGCCAGTCCGAGAGCGGCATGTAGTTGTCGATCCCGACGAAATCGATCTCCGGATCGGCCCAGAGCGGATCTAGGTGGAAGAACACATCGCCGCTGCCGTCGCCCGGTTGGTGCCCGAAATACTCCGACCAGTCCGCCGCGTATCCGATCCTGGTGCCGGACCCGAGGATCGAACGCACATCGGCAAGCAGGTCCCGATAGGCCTGCACAGCCGGGTAGGTGCTGGCGCCCGAGCGGATGGTCGTCAGCCCCGGCATCTCGGTGCCGATCAGGAAGGCGTCGACCCCACCCGCCGCCGCGCAGAGATGGGCGTAGTGCAGCACCATGCGCCGCAGGCCCCAGTCGCCGGGCGTGCCGGTCCAGCTGACGCTCTCGCCCGCCACGCTGAAGTTGGCGGGCGTGGCCGCGCCGAACAGCGCCGCGACCTGGCTTGCGGCCGTGGCGGTCTTGTCCACGGTTCCGGCGAAACCTGCCGCCGGAGAACAGGTGATCCGCCCCCGCCACGGGAACGCGGGCTGCCCCGTCCCGGCTGCGTTGTCTGAATACGGGTTCGGCAGCGTGTTGCCGGGCGGCACGTCCATCAGGGTGAACGGATAGAAGGTCACGCGTAGCCCGCGCGCCTGCATCTCCTGGATCGCCTGCACCACGGCGAAGTCGGACGGCGTGCCGCCATAGACGGGCCGATCCTGATCGTCGCGGCTGACGAGGAAGGCATTAGCGCGGCTGACGCCATTCACCGACCATGTGGCGGGCGTGGTCGACTTGGCCGTCACCTCGACGCCCGGCCGCACCTCGCAGGAACCTGCGCGCAGATCGTCGCCGAACCACGCCACGACGAGGCTGACACTCTCGACCGCAGGCGCCATCGCCTGCAGCCGGTCCAGCGCCTCCACCATGTCGGTGGAGTCGGCGAGCGCGTTCAGGTTCTCGGGCACCGTCGCGCCGCCATCGGTCTTGCGGATCGCCTGCGTCGCGTAGGTGAACTCGCCCGAGGCCGGGATCATGGTGACGGCGCGGGTCAGCCCCTCGGCGGTGTCGGGATCGGCCAGTGGCCGGAACACCTCGAAGGAGAGCTGCGGCAGGCGGTTACCATAGGTGGAAAGCGCCAGTTCCTCGAAGACCACATAGGCGGTGCCGCGATAGGCGGTCGTGCTGGCAGCCCCCATCTTCGCCGCGATGAACGGATCGGCGGACTGCGCCTCGTCGCCCGGATACCAGCGCCAGGTGACGCCGGAGAGGTCCATGGGCTTGCCGTCGGCCCAAATGCGGCCGATGCCGGTGATCGGGCCCTCGCAGAGCGCCACGGCGAACGAGGCATAGTAGAGATACTCGGTCGTCTTGACCTTTCCTCCGCCGCCGCCCTTGCCGCCGCCCTGCGTGGTGGTCTTGGTCTCCTCACGAAAATCCGTCGCCCAGATGATGTTGCCGCCCATGCGCATGCGCCCATAGAGCCGCGGGATGACCGCCCCTTCGGTGGCCGAGGTGATGCGCAGCGTGTCGAGACGTGCACCCTCGATGCGCTGCGTCGGCGCCAGCGACGAGATGATCCAGCTGTCGACGACCGA
>JADLBB010000176.1 GCA_020848055.1 Chloroflexota bacterium
CGCGGCACGGCGGGCGTGCGCCGCCCCGGCGTCGGCCAGCAGCCCGATCGCAAGGTCCTCGCTCGGCCCCGACACCGACAGTGGCAGGCGGACCGCGTCGAAGCGATCGGCAAGCGGCGCTGGCACGGCGAGGTAGCCGACGCGGGCGCCGGCGATGCCGTAGGCCTTGGACAGCGAGCGCAGGACCAGCAGGTTCGACAGCTCGTCCTGCAGTGCCGCGGCCGACAGGCTATTGGGCGCAACGCCCAACGTCTGCTCGGCGAACTCGAGGTACACCTCGTCCACCACGACCAGCGAGGGCAGACCGTCGGCCAGCGCGCGAACCTCGTCAAGCGTATAGGCGTCGCCGGTCGGGTTGTTTGGGCTGCACAGCCACACCAGGCGCGCGGCGTGCTCGATGGCTGCCGCGCGCAGGCGCTTGACCGGCTGGCGCTCGGCGAGGGATTCGCGTGCCACCTCGACCACCCTCGCCCCGGCGATCCGCGCCTCGACCGCGAACATCGCGAAGGTGGGGACCGGCACGACGACCGCGTCGCCGGGCCCCACGGCCTGGGTCGTCACCAACCGGATGAGCTCGTCGGCGCCCGCGCCGGGAATGATCCGCTCGGCCGGCACCCCGCTGACGGCGGCGAGTGCCGCCCGCAGGCGGCCGTAGGCAAGGTCGCCGTACTCGGCGAAGCGGTCGCCGGGCACGGTGTTCATGTCCATGCGCGCGATCCGCTCCACCGGCACGCCCGCCCCCGCGGCCAGCTCGTCGTCCGATGGCTCGGCCGGGTAGGGCTCCACCGGCTCCGGGCGCCGCAGCAGCGTCACTGGATCATCCGCCACCGATGCGGATGCGCCGGCGCGCTCCGCGCGCGCGACTACCGATCTGCCGTGCGCCGGCAGGCCCTCCGCGGCCGCCAGCGCCTCGACCGTCCCGGCCACCGATCGCACGCCGGTCGCATCCAGGCGCTGCACCTCGATCCAGCGGCCGAACGCCTCGACGCCGAGTGCCCCGTACGCGCGCGCCGCGCCGCCGGTGGGCAGCACGTGGTTGGTGCCGGTCGCGTAATCGCCGGCCGCTATGGGCGACCACGGTCCGATGAAGATCGCGCCGGCATGGCGCACGCGCCGGGCGAGCGCATCGGCGTCCGCGCACTGCAGCGAGACGTGCTCCGGCGCGATGGCGTCGATCACTTCGGCGGCCTCGCCGGTGGTGCGCACCAGGACCGCGCCGCCATGATCACGGATCGTCTGGAGCGCGGCCTGGCCGGTTGCGAGCCGGGATGCCAGATCGGGCAGCACGGACTCGACCGCGTCGATCAGGCCGGGCGCATCGGTGACCACGATGGCGATCGAATCGGGGCCGTGCTCGGCCTGGGCCAGCAGGTCAAGGGCGACGAACTCGGCATCGGCACCGGCGTCAGCGACGATCACGCACTCCGACGGCCCGGCCGGCAGGTCGATGGCGACCTCGCTCGACACCGCGCGCTTGGCGGCGGTCACCCAGGCGTTGCCGGCCCCGACGATGCGATCCACCGCCGGCACGCTCTCGGTGCCGTAGGCCAGGGCCGCGATTGCCTGCGCCCCTCCGACCCGCAGCACGCGACTGACGCCCACGCGCCGTGCAGCCACCAGGATGGCCGGGGCCACGCTGCCGTCCGGACGCGGCGGCGTGGCGATGATCACCTCGTCCACGCCCGCCAGGGCAGCCGGCACGCAGGTCATGATGACCGAGCTCGCCAGCGGAGCGCGGCCGCCGGGAATGTAAGCCGCCGTCCGCTCGAGCGGCACCCAACGGCGCCAGGTCGCGATACCGGGCAGGGTGCGCACGACCCGCTCGGCGCGGAGCGCGTCGCGCTGATCGGCGTGGTAGCGCCGCACGGCCGCGATCGACGCATCGATGGCCTCCGACAGCCCGCGGTCAACCCGGCCCTCGGCATCCGAGAACGCGGCCTGCTCGACCCACAGCCCATCCAGCCGGGCGCCGTCGAAGCGCTCGGTCAACTCGCGCAGCGCGCGGTCCCCGTCGCGCCGCACCGCGGCCAGGATCGGTCCCGGATCGACGTCGGTCGCCGGTGCTCGAAGGGCGGCGAGCCACTGGGGCCGCGCGTCGGTGGTGCGGTCCGCCCAGCCGAAGCGGCGAATGACGGATGCAGCAGTCGGATTCACCGGATCACCTTCTCGATCGGGACGATCAGGATGTCGCGCGCGCCAGCCGCCTTGAGCGCCGGGACGATGTCCCATAGCCGGCGGCGGTCCACGACCGAGTGCACCGCGATCATCGATGGGTCGGACAGCGGCATGACGGTCGGCCCCGAGAGGCCCGGGATGATGCGGCGGATGGCGTCGATGGCGCCGGCGGGGGCGTTCATCATCATGTACTCCTTGCCGCGCGCCTCGACCACGCTGCGCAGCATGGTCACCAGTCCGGCCACCGGCGGCGTCTCGACCACCGATGGGTCGGCCGCCACCAGCACCGCCTCCGATTCGAGGATGGTCGCGATGGATCGCAGCCCGTTGACGCGCAGCGTGCTGCCGCTGGCCACCAGGTCCACAACCGCATCGGCCACGCCCAGCTGCGGCGTGACCTCCACCGCGCCGGTGACCTCGATGACCTGGGCATCGACGCCGGATCGCTGCAGGAATTCACGCGTCAGCCGCGGGAAGGTCGTGGCGACCCGCGAACCGGCCACGCCCGCGACGTCCTGGATCGGTCCTGCGATCGGTGCGGCAAGCACCAGCGAGCAGGCGCCGAATCCCAGGTCCAGGATCGGCTGCAGGCCGTCGCCCGCCTCGGCCACCAGGTCGCGTCCGGTCAGACCTAGGTCAACCAGCCCGTCGCGGACGTACTCGGCGACGTCGTCGGTGCGCACGAACAGCAGCTCCAGGTCGATGTTGCGAGCCGTGGCGCTCAGCCGGCGCGCGCTGAGCTCGACGTCGATGCCCGCATCGGACAGCAGCTCGACCGCAGGCTCGGCCAGCCGGCCCTTGTTGGGCACCGCCATCCGGAGCCGCCCGTTGACCGCGTTCATGTCTTCCGCCGGCCCGTGCGATCGAGCAGCAGCCGGTAGCCGTCGCGACCGTAGCGCAGCCACTGCGCCACGCGGCTGATCGTGGCGCTCGAGGCGCCCGTCCGCTCGCTGATGTCGTGGTAGCTGATGCCCTGGTCGAGCAGTCGGGCCACGTGCCAGCGCTGTCCGAGCTCGCGCAGCTCATTGATCGTCGCGACGTCGCGCAGGAAGCGCAGCGCTTCATCGGGCGTGCGCAGGTTTGTGACCGCTTGCGCGAGATCGGTGATCTCCTCGGTGATCCACCGGTCCTCCGGGCTCACGGGCTCGGCCGATGCCAACCCGGTCCTCCGGACCTTCTCGTTTCCGCCATCGGTTTGCTGCTGTATCACTTTATCACGCTAAAGCATCAGACTACCGGATGTCAAGCCGGCGCGTCGCCCACCGGCGGTCGGAACCCAGCAGGGCTGCACCGCCTTGACAGGCCTGCTAAGGTCGCACCCAGATGTACCCCGATCACCACGTCCCGCACTACACCACCATGTGTATGCCCTGGCGGCCCCGCCGCCTGGAGGAATCTGCCTGAGCCCGGATAGCGAATAGC
>JADLBB010000177.1 GCA_020848055.1 Chloroflexota bacterium
GCGCTGCAGGACCGCAACGCCACGCTGTTCTACCGCGTGCTGGCCGAGAACCTGGAGCAGCTGATCCCGATCGTCTACACCCCGACCGTGGCCACCGCGTGCCTGGAGTACAGCCACATCCTGCGCAAGACGCGGGGCACCTGGATAAGGCCCGAGGACGTCGGCCGCATCCCGCAGGTCCTGCGCAACGGCCCGTACGACGACGTGCGACTCATCGTGGTGACCGATAACGAGCGAATCTTGGGGCTCGGCGACGTCGGCGCCGGCGGCATGGCCATCAGCATCGGCAAGGCGGCGCTGTACACCGGCGCCGGCGGCATCTACCCGGGGCTCACGCTGCCGGTCAGCCTGGACGTCGGCACCGACAATCCCGACCTGCTCGCCGATCGGCTGTACCTGGGCCATCGCGCGCCGCGCCTGCGCGGGCCGGAGTACGACGCGCTGGTCGAGGCCTTCGTGGCCGGTGTGGCCGAGGTCTGGCCCGGCTGCGTCATCCAGTGGGAGGACTTCAAGCAGCACAACGCGCTGCGCATCCTGGACCGCTATCGCGACCGGGTCCCCTCGTTCAACGACGATATCCAGGGCACCGCGGCCACGGTCGTCGCCGGCGTCGAGGTCGCGGGCCGCGCTCTCGCTTCACCCCTCGGCGCACAACGCATCCTGCTGGTCGGCGCCGGTGCGGCGGGCATCGGGATCGCCCGCCTGCTGCGGGCCGCCATGCTCGAGGCCGGAATGACGCTCGGCGAGGTGGCGCGGGCGCTCCTGCTGGTGGACTCGCACGGCCCGGTGCACGCTGCTCGCACCGACCTCGATGACGGCAAGCGCCAATTCGCGAGCACTCTCGACCTGGGGGGCTCCGCCCGCTTGGCCGATGTCGTGACGCGGTTCCGGCCCACGATCATGGTCGGCATCACCGGTCGCGCCGGCTCGTTCGACGCGGCCGCGGTGAGCGCCATGGCAGCAGCCGTGGACCGGCCGGTCATCATGCCTTTGTCGAACCCGACGGCCAGCTCGGAGGCCACTCCAGTCGACCTGCTGGCGTGGACCGCCGGACGCGCCCTCGTGGCCACCGGCAGCCCGTTCGATCCGGTCGGCGACCGCCTGATCGGCCAGGCCAACAACGTGTTCGTGTTTCCTGGGGTCGGCCTTGGCGCGGTGGTGGCCGAGGCCTCGTCCATCAGCGACGCCATGCTGCTGGCCGCCGCCCGCGCACTTGCCGACTCCGTCCCCGGCGAACGCGTCGCGCGCGGCGCGCTCTACCCGGCGGTGAGCCAGCTGCGTCCGACCTCGCGCGCAGTGACCCTGGCCGTCGCGCGCGAGGCCCTCGCCTCCGGTCTCGCAGGAGTCCCGGGTGACAACCTCGAGGCCGCCGTCGATGCCGCCATGTGGTGGCCAGCCTACGTCCCCTACCTCCCGGCCTGATCGATCGGGCCGCCGCCCGGCAAGCGCGTGACCATCGTCCCTCGTTGGACGTGCCGTTCGGCCCTGCCCCCGGGATCATCGCGGCGCCGACACTCGAGGCGTGGAACAACCCCGCCCCAGGATCACCTCGCGGCGTCGCTTCATGACCGTCGCCCTGGCGCTGATCGGTGGGAGCGCGGTGGCGCGCGCACGAGCGCTTGGCGCATCGGTACCACCGGTCGCGGCGCGCGCACTGCGGCCGAGACCGGCGGCCGGGCGGGGATCGGCCGCGGTCTGCGCTGGCTGCGGGAGGCCGGACCACTCGATGCTCGAGGGGGCGTGCCTGCCGCGCCGGATGCGATCGTGACGATCAACCGGCGTCGCTTCCTGAAGGGTGCGGCGGCGGCGGGAGCCTCCACCGCGGCCGTGGCTGGCGGCGCGGGCCTCATCCTGCTCGGCAGGGATCATCCCGAGGTCGCAGCTTCCACCGGGGTCGACCGCGTGGTGCGCACCACCTGTTCGCCCAACTGCACCGGCGGCTGTGGACAACTCGCGTTCGTGCGCGATGGCAAGGTGGTGAAGGTGCAGCAGGCCGCCGACTACCCCGATGCCGTCTACAACCCGCGCGGCTGCATGAAGGGCATCAGCTACCACACCCTCATACACGGGGCGGACAGGATCACCACGCCGCTGGTCAGGACCGGCGAGCGCGGATCGGGCGCCTTCCGGGAGGCGAGCTGGGACGAGGTGCTCGACCGCATGGCGAACGAGATGCGTCGAATCGGTGAGCGATGGGGGTGGGACTCGATCCACGTCTTCGGCCAGGTTCCTGGGTCGGGCTACATCCAGAAGGGCGCGAACTACCGCGCGTCGGCCCTGCTGGGCATGACCCACGGCACCAGCTTCGACTTCAACGGCGACCTGCCGATGGGCATGCCCATCACCTTCGGCGTGCAGAACGCCGAGCACGAGGCCAAGGACTGGGCCAACAGCCGATTCCTGCTGCTGGTGGGAGCCAACCCGGTCGAGACCCGCATTCCCGATGTGCACTTCCTGTTCGACGCGGTCGAGCGCGGGGCACAGCTGGTGGTGGTCGATCCCAACTTCTCGGGCACGGCTGCCAAAGCCGACACATGGCTCCGCATCCGACCCGGTACGGATGCCGCCCTCGGACTGGCGATGGCTCGCGAGATCCTGGCCGCCGACCTCGCCGACATGGACTTCCTGCGCAACTTCACCGACGCGCCGCTACTTGTTCGCCTGGACACCGGCCTGCGGCTGCGCGAGGCCGACCTGCGCCACGATGGCGATCCGGACAGCTTCGCGATCTGGGACGCCTCGGTCGGGCGGATCGCGCGGGTGGGGACGGACCGCCTGGGCATGCCGGGGGGCACGCAGGCCGCCCTGGCCGGGACGTTCGAGGCGCGCCTGGCCGACGGCTCGACCGTGGAGGTGACCCCTGGCTTCGAGCTGGTCCGTCGCGAACTCGACTCCTGGACGCTCGACCGCGCGGCAGGGGTGACCGGCATTGGCGCCGAGATGATCGCCCGCCTGGCGCGCGCGTATGCGACCGCCAAGCCGGCAGCCATCCTGATGGGCGGGGGTTCTAACCATTGGTTCCATGGCGATCTGACCGGGCGGGCCATGGGCCTGCTGGCCGCCATGACCGCCAACATCGGCGTGTCGGGCGGTGGCTTCAGCGTGTACGTCGGCCAGTACAAGGTCCGCGTGAATGTCGGGCCCTGGTTCAATCCCGGAGGCACCAAGGCGCGCATCGTGCCTTCGATCTACTTCCTTCGCGGTCGCTCCGAAACGATGCACCCCGACGTCCCGTACCCGGCCAACGGCTTCCATGCCCTGGTCGTGACCTTCGCCAACATGTTCGTCCAGTCGCCGGACCTGAACCGCCTGCACCAGACCCTGTCGCAGCTGGACCTGGTGGTGGTGGTGGACCACCAGATGACCGAGACGGTGAGGTGGGCCGACATCGTCCTGCCGGCGACCACGTGGTACGAGAAGACCGATCTGACAGCCACGCCGCTGCACCCGTTCCTCCAGCTGCAGCAGGCTGCCATTCCGCCGGTCGGCGCAGCACGCAGCGAGCTGTGGATCTGGCGCGAAGTCGTCCGTCGCATCGATCCTGCCAAGGCGGCCGAGTTCATGGAGGTGACCGAGGAGGAGGCGATCGAGACCATCCTGGCCGCGGGCGCCAAGGACAACGGTCCAACGGCGGGCATCACGCTCGACCGATTGCGCGAGGGTCCTGTGCGGCTGAACGTGCCAGACCCCGATATCCCCTTCGGCCCCCAGGTCCGCGACCGGGTCCCGTTCCCGCCGGTCTCGATGCCCGCGGCGCCGGAGGCCACCGCAGCCTTCCTGCCGACGCGCCGCATCGAGTTCTACAAGGAGGAGGAGCGCTTCCGCGAGCTTGGTGAGGCGGTGCCGACCTTCAAGGACCCGCACGACGACGGCGTCCACGACCCGGTGACCTATCCGCTGGTCTTCCTCACCCCGCACTCGAAGTGGCGGATCCACTCGACCTACGGCAACAGCCCCTGGCTGGCGGAGATCCATGGTGGCCGGCCGCTGGTCCTCATGCACCCCGACGACGCGCGAGATCGTGGCATCGCCGACGGCGACGAGGTAGAGGTCTACAACACCCGCGGCGCGTTCCGCTGCTGGGCCCAGGTCAGCGAGGCTGCCGGCCGGGGCTCGGTGACCCTGCCGGAGGGCTGGTGGCCGCGTGACTTCGTCGCGGGCAAGGGGGTCAATGAGCTCACGGCCAGCGAGGTCAACCCCATCCACGAGGTCCACTTCGTGCCGAACATGTGGTCGCCATCGACCGGCTGGAAGGACTGTCGCTGTGAGGTACGTCGCCCCGAAGGAGGCAACCGTGCCTGACCGGCGCTCACCCATCGACCTGCTGCCGGCGGCCTCGCGCGAGTGGGGTCGGATCGAACCACCGTCCGACCAGCCTCGCTGGGGAATGGTGGTGGACACCGAACGCTGCATCGGCTGCTGGTCCTGCGCGGTGATCTGCAAGAGCGAGAACAACGTGCCGCTCGGAGCGTGGTGGAACCGCATCCTCACCGAGGGCGAGGGCCTCGACCTGCCGACCACCGAGCACGGAAGCGAGGAGATGAGCTGGACGCCGCTGGCCTGCCAGATGTGCGAGAACCCGCCCTGCGTCAAGGTCTGCCCCGTCCAGGCCACCTACGTGCGCGACGACGGGGTGGTGATGATGGACAACGAGCGCTGCATCGGTTGCCGTTACTGCATGATCGCGTGCCCCTACGGGGTGCGCACCTTCAACTGGGGCACGCCGCAGCGCCCGAACGGACTGGAGACCGGCATGGTGGCAGAGCGGCCCATCGGTACGGTGGAGAAGTGCACGTTCTGCGTCCACCGCCTCGAGGAGGGCCAGGTGCCCTCTTGCGTCGTGTCCTGTCCGGCCGGAGCGCGGATCTTTGGCGACCTCAACGACCCCGACAGTCGGGTGAGCCGGCTCATCCGCGACAGGGAGGGCCGCATGCTGCTTGAGGACCGCGGGACCCGACCGAAGGTCCGCTACCTGCCGGCGCGCCGCCGGAGAGGCCTGTGAGCGCGCAGGCCCGATCGGGCCCGGTTGGCAGGGGTGTCACCGAGCGCGTCGGGCGGGTCGATCCCCTGCTGGCGTGGATCGGCTTCCTGCTGGTGGTCATGGCCGTCGGGTTCGCCACGTGGATCTACCAGGTGACCAACGGTCTGGGCGTCACGAACCTGCGCAACACCGTGATGTGGGGCCAGTACATCCTGTTCTTCATGTTCTTCGTGGGCCTGAGCGCCGGCGGCCTCATCGTGGCCTCGGCGGGACGGCTCTTCGGCGTCACCCGCTTCGCGCCAATCGTGCGACTGGCCGTGCTGGAGGCTACGGTCGCGGTCATGCTGGCAGCCATCTTCCTGCTGCCCGATATCGGTCGCCCTGAACGGCTTTGGCACCTGTTCCGTTACCCGAACCTGACCTCGCCAATGATCTGGGACATCGCCATCGTGACCGCCTACTTCGCGCTGTCGGTGACGTACGTCTGGCTCTACACGCGCGCGGACCTGGCTGCGGCCCGCTCCCCGCTGGCGCTGGGGACGGGCGACACGCCGGCCGGACGCGAGCGCGACGACCGCTGGAAGGACGCGCTTGCATGGATCGCCCTTCCCGCGGCAGTGCTGCTGCACTCGATAACGGCCTGGATCTTCGGGCTCCAGATCAGCCGCGGTTTCTGGTACAGCGCCATCATGGCACCCATGTTCGTGGCGTCGGCCCTGGTCTCGGGCGTTGCTCTCGTCATCATCCTCGCGCTGATCCTGCGTCGATTCGGCCGGCTTTCATTCGACGATGGCCTGGTGTCGTTCCTGGGTGGGCTGCTGGCCGCCTTCATCAGCGTCGAGGCCTTCCTGGTCCTCGCCGAGGTTCTGACTGCGGCCTACCCGGGGGTGGAGTTCGAAGGAGACCCGATGGCTCGCATGCTGACCGGGCAGTTCGCGCCGCTGTTCTGGTTCGAGGTCAGCGTGGGCCTGGCCCTGCCGTTCTTCATGCTCGCCCGGCGCTCGTGGCGCGCCTCACCGCGGATGGTGGCCGCGGCGGCTGGGATCGCCATCGTGGGCATCTACGTCCACCGCCTCAACCTCGTGCTCAACGGCCTGTCGGTGGCACCCATCGGGTTGCCGCCGGGCGTTTCGATCGGAACCGCCCAGAATGGGGCGTCGTTCGCCATGAGCCACTTCTATGTGCCGTCGCTGGTGGAGTGGCTGATCGTGGCCGGCGTGCTGGCGGGCGGCGCACTGCTCTTCACGCTGGCCGTTCGGTGGCTGCCCCTGCGTCCCGCCGGCCATTGATGCCGACGCTCCGCCCGGCACGAGCCGGGGCACCGCTCAGGAACGACCCAGCTCGGCGGTGACCTCGGCGGTGACCTCGGCGGTGTGCTCGCCCAATCGCGGTGGCAGGCGCCGCACCGGGAGCGATGAGCCCTCCACCCGGATCGGGCTGGGTGCCAGGCGCATGCCGCCCAGGTTCGCGGTCCAGCCCTCGCCCATCGCCGCCAGGGCCTGCGACACGGTGTTGACCGGCCCCGCGGGCAGGTCTGCAGCAACCAGCTCGGCCACCAGCGCGTCCCGTTCCCAACCGATGACCGCCTGGCCCAGCCACGCCGCCAGCTCGGCGCGAAGCGCGACGCGCGCGGCATTGGTGGCATAACGCCCATCCCGATCCTCCATTCCCAGCACGCCCAGCAAGCGCGCGAACTGCGCGTCGTTGCCGACCGCCACCACCAGGTGGCCGTCTCGCGCCTCGAAGGTCTCGTATGGGGCGATGTTGGGGTGAGCGTTGCCGTGCCGCTGTGCCTCGGCGCCAGAGGCGAGGTGGTTGGCCAGGACGTTGCCGAGCGACGTCACGCCGGCCTCGACCAGGCTGACCTCAATCCTTCCCGCCGGCCCCTCTCGGCCGCGTCCGAGCAGGCCGGCGAGTGCGCCGACCGCGCACTCCAGCCCGGCGACCAGGTCCAGCAGCGCCACGCCGACCTTCATGGGCGGCCCATCCGGCTCGCCGGTGATCGACATCAATCCCGACACGGCCTGCGCCAGCAGGTCGTAGGCGGGCCTGTCGGCCTGCGCGCCGGGGAAGCCGCCCACCGTGGCGACGATCAGGCCCGGGTGGCGGGCGCGAAGCGCCTCAGGCTCCAGCCCCAGGCGCTCGGCCGTCGACGGGCGGTAGTTGTGCACCAGGAGGTCGGCCCCGGCCAGCAGGCGGTGCATGGCGGCCAGGCCGTCACTACCGCGCAGGTCGAGGACGACCGAGCGCTTGTTGCGGTTGACCGATGCGAAGTACGCGCTGCACCGGTCTGCCGGGTCGCCCCACCACGGAGGCCCCCAGGTGCGCGTCTCGTCGCCATCGGGAGGCTCGACCTTGATGACGTCAGCCCCCAGGTCGCCAAGCAGCATGGTCGCGAATGGACCAGCCAGCACGCGACTGGCATCGATGACGCGTATGCCGTCGAGCGGAAGCGGACGATCCATGGGATCGGACGCTAGCATGATCGCCATGAAGTTTGGGCTGATGCTGCCGTTGGCCGCCGATGAGTCGGGCGGATTCGACGGCCTGCGCGCCATGGCGCTCACCGCCGAGGCGAACGGCCTCGACTCGGTGTGGGGCGCCGATCACCTCGTCTACCGCGACGAGCGAGGCAGCTTCGGCATCCACGAGTGCTGGACCGTGCTGACCGCGGTGGCAGCACTCACCTCGCGCGTCGAGATCGGGCCGCTGGTGCTGGCCCTCCCCTTCCGGAACCCGGCCCTGACCGCCAAGATGGCGGCGGAGCTGGACGCGGTGAGCGGCGGACGGCTGGTCCTGGGGGTCGGCTGCGGCTGGCACGAGCCCGAATTCGAGATGTACGGCTATCCCTTCGCCCACCGCGTCGGGCGCTTCGAGGAGGCACTGTCGATCCTGGCGCCGCTGCTGCGCGGCGAGACGGTGTCGTTTGACGGACGCTGGCACCAGGCCACCGATGCGGTCCTGCTGCCGCCACCGGTGCGTCCGGGCGGACCACCGATCCTGATCGCCGGCAAGCAGCCGCGCATGCTGGGCCTGGTCGCCAGGCACGCCGGAATGTGGAACAGCGCCTGGTTCGGGTTCCCATCGGAGGCCCACCTGCTGCGCACTCGCCTGGCGGACCTGTCATCCGCGCTGGATGCTGCCGGGCGCGACCCGGCCACGCTGGGTCTGACCGCCGGCATCCACGTCGCCTACGACGGAGCCGATCCCCAGGATGCCGAGCGCGCCATTCGTGGCGCCACCCCCGAGATAGCCGATGCCCTGGCGGGCTACGCCGAGCTCGGGATCTCGCACCTGATCGCCCATGTCTTTCCCCGCACGACCGATGCGATCGCCCGCTACGCCGAGGCCGCAGCCCTGGCTCGCGCCCGCCTGAGCTAGTCCTGGGCCACCACACCCAGCAGGGTGTGACGCACACCGCGTCGGGAACCTCGGACGCGGCTGAGGTTGCGTCCCACGACGCGCTGCCCGCAGGTGACGCAGGACCACCAGCGTCCGTCGCGACGCACCTCGATCCGATGCTCGGGCACCAGCACGCCCCAGCGCCGGCGCGGACGTGCCCGGAGGCTCGATCGGTGCGCGGCCAGGGCCTCGGTGGCGCCGGGAACGCCCAGCGCGGCCGCGTGGCGCAAGGAGCTGCGGTAGCGGCCCGACTCGAGCCGGAGCGCATCGGCGGCGGCGATGCCGTGGCGCTCGTACAGGGCGAACGCGACGTCGTAGAACGCGCGCCCGTGGTGGGCGGCTCGCCGTCCACGCCGATGCGCCGAAGCCGGCGCCAGCCAGTGCGCGAGCTCATGCAGCAACGTCAGGCGCTGGTCCAGCGGATCGCTTCCCGCTCGGACGGCAACGATGCCGGCGGCGCGGCGCGCGAGGCCGGTCGACGATGGCTGCGAGCGGCGCCGCCAACTCAGGCGGGGAGGGACCACCCCGGCATCGGCGCACACCGCTGCCGCCAGGGCCGTGGCCCACGCTGGCGGCGTCATCGGCGCTCGCGCAGCAGGCGGCCGACCTCGGTGAGCCAGGCATCAAGCTCGGGATCGGTATAGCGCGCGTCGTCGTACGTGAATCCGACCATGTCGTCGCCGTGCTCGGCGACGTACGCAGCCGGGGAGGCAGTCCGGAAGGGAAAGGCGCGGGCAGCTAACGCTTCGCGCTCCATCTCGGCCGGTGGGCGATCGGCCCTTGCAGGGCGGCGGGCGTCATGGCGAGCGCGCCACCGGTCGGTCAGCCGGTCGAGGCGCTCGTCATCGGTCATGAGCGTCTCGAATGCGTGGTGCTGTTGGCCGTGATGTGCCGGCGAGGCACAGATCCGCCCAGACTGGCGCAGGAAGGGTGTCCATGACCGCCGATGTGCGGGGGTGGCACGCATCGGCCCAGCAGGCGACTCGGACGACCTGTGATTGGCGTGGATGTGCGTGGTGCGCACCAGATCGACAGGCTGGAGGTCGAA
>JADLBB010000178.1 GCA_020848055.1 Chloroflexota bacterium
CAGGCGCGCACGGCGTCGCGAAAGACCTCGCCGACGCGCACCGACGAACCGGCCAGGTTGCCGCGGTAGACCGTGCGCTCGGCGGTCACCACGTTCTTGGTGTCGAGCAGCATGACCCTCAGCTCCTCGCGCTCCAGCGCGCCCATGGCGTCGACCAGCGGCTCGGCGGCATCGGTCGGGGTGTGGATGATCCACGGGTCAGCCGGCCACGTTCGTGCGGCGCGCAGTCCGAGCTCGGCGGCCGCCGAGACCCTGGGCGCGATCGCGGGAGCGATGCCGGCCACGCGCAGCTCTGCGGGGTGGGCGCGCGCCACGTCAACCAGGCTGCCGAAACGGTCGATCAGGCGGCGCGCGGTGCGCAGGGCCGTGGACCCGCCACCCAGGATGACGGCCAGCAGTTCGTCATCGGGGCACGCGTCGGGTCCGTTGCGCTCGATGGTCTGACTCGTCGCCCGCACGTCGCGGCGGGTCTCGATGGGCAGGGGTCGGATGCTCGTCGTCATGCCGCCACGATAGGAGTCGGCCGCTCACCGGCCGCTTATCGGCGGCTTACCGGGATCAGACCGACAGGTTGAGCAGGCCGAAGCGATCGGCCAGGGCGATGGCGACCGAGAGGCCGTTGACCACGGCGTGCATCGCCATCGGTGCCAGCAGGTTGCGCCCGTTGCGCTCGTAGACCCAGGCCAGCACCAGGCCGAGGGCAAAGATCGGCACCAGCGACACGAGCGACAGGTGAATGACCGCGAACAGCGCCGCCGATCCGAGGAACGCGTAGCGCCGGCCTCCCTCGCGCAGCCAGGCGTTGAACACGATGCCGCGGAAGAACGTCTCCTCCGCTATCGGCGCGGCGATGACGATGGCCAGCACGATGAGCCACGGATCGAGCACGGCGATGGCCTGCTGCGCTGCCTCCGGCTGCGGCGCCATGCCGACCTGGTCGAGCAGCCAGGCGATGATGACCAGCAGGGCGCTCGAGCCGATCCAGGCCAGCACGCCCCAACCCGCTCCGGAGGCGAGGGCGCGCCCCGCGTCCCGGCCCGGAAACGCCGGTAGCGCGGCCAGGGCGTTCGGTCGCGCCACGAACAGCCAGGCCACGCCCAGCAGGGCGGCCGGGGTCGACAGCAGGATGACCATCGCCCCGAGCAGCGTGATGGTTCCCTCGCCGCTCACCAGGGCCAGCGCATCCGCGCCGAACGGCGCGACCACGACCGTCCCAATCAGCAGCACCATGGCCAGCAGCACGATGACCGCCGGGCCGCGGTAGCGATCCGGCGCCAGGACGGATCGCTGCCGGATGGCTCGCTCGGCCGACCAGGACAGGCCGGCGCCGAAGGCAATGGCTCCGCCGATGCCGAGCGTGAGCAGCACGCCGCGCGAGACATCGGCCTGGCCGGCGGCCACCACCTCGCCCAGGAAGATGCCCGTGATGCCGGTGATCAGGCCGAGCGTGATGAGCAGCGGGCCCGGCCAGCGTGGCGGCACCGGTGTGCCGGGACCCAGGGTTGGATGGGGACCGATTGGAAGCGCGGCGTCGCCGGGTGGATCGCCGGAGGCCATCGGATCCTGGGTCAGGAGTTCGTCGCCTCGCCAAGGCGTGGCTGCTCGCCCGTCCGATCAGCCGACGTGGTCATGACCTCCTCGGCGCGTCCGGCGCTGGGGGCCGGGCGAGGGTGCCGGCTGCGTTCGAGCTCCTGGCCGCAGTAGGCGCACAGCGGCCAGGTCGGATCGGCCAGTCGATTGCACGACGGGCAGACCCGGTGCAGGCGGGTTCGGCAGTTGGGGCAGACCAGCCAGTCGGCGTCGACGCGATCACGGCAGACGGGGCACAGCTCGTTGCGCTCCACCTCGGCCAGCAGGCTCTCCTCGGCCAGGCTGCGTTCGTACACCTCGGCCAGGGTCTCGCGCGGCCGAACGATCAGGTACAGCACCACCGCGAACATGAACAGCAGCGGCGTGAAGAAGATGACCAGGGCCGCCGCGAAGTACGGCAGGATCGGGTTCTCCGTCCGTGCCTGCATGTCGCGGAAGGTCCAGTACGCTGTGCCCAGCCACAGCAGCACGACGTAGATGACGATCAGCTGGCTCGCCAGCTGGACGATCGGGTTGGCAAGGAATCCGTCCCAGAACTTGCCGATCGGATCGAGGATCGCGTCCATCTAGGTGCTCATCAGCCTCGTTGCAACAATGTCTCGCCACCGCTGGCGCACGGGGCATCCTAGCACGGGTCACCGGCCGGAGCCCGTTCGCCCCCAGACGCCAACAGCCGCTGCAGGGTCGCCACCAGCAGCCGATGCTCCTCGATCAGCACGCGTGCCGCCAGCGTGTCGACGTCGTCGCCGGCCAGGACCGGCACGCGCGACTGGGCGAGGATCGGTCCGCCATCCAGCTCGGCGGTCACCTCGTGGATCGTGGCGCCGCTCTCGGCGTCGCCCGCGGCCAGCACCGCGCGGTGAACGGCGAGGCCCATCATCCCCGGGCCGCCATGCGCCGGCAGCAGGCTCGGATGGATGTTGAGCGTCCGACCCCTGAATGCCTCGAAGTAGGCGGGTCCCAGCATCTGGTCGTAGCCGGCCAGCACGGCGAGCTCGACGCCGGCGTCGGTCAGGGCCTCCCCGATGGCGGTGTCGCGTGCCACCGCGCCACCGGAGCCGGCCCGGCGCATGACCATCCACGGCACCCCGTGTTCCGAGGCGACTTCCAGTGCGCGCACGGCCGGGCGGTTCGAGATCACCAGCGCCACGCCGATCCCGGCGCCCAGCACGGCCTCCAGGTTGGAGCCTCGCCCGGAGACCAGGATGCCGAGCATCAGACCCTTCCGCGCTCGGCTAGGCCGGCAGGAGCCGATAGGGCGTCCCGGACGCCGAGCGGATTGCTGCGAAATGGCGCCGATCAAGGGTCACGATCAGGTCGGTGCCCATCCGATCAGCCAGGACGGCGACGAAGGCATCGGTCCCGCCCAATGGAAAGTCCGCGTAGCGCTCGACTCGATCGCCGATGGAGGCCCAATCACCCGCCTCGGGCGCCTCGATGGCCCAATCGACCAGCGCCCGCAGGAAGGTCGCCTCCGCATGTGGCCCGAGGCGCGAACCGATCAGGTAGCTGGCCTCGGCCACGACCAGGGCGGGCACAAGCAACTCGAGATCGTCTCGTTGCAGGACTGCCAGGGAGCGCTCGTGGTCGTGGTCGTCGGCGTCGGCGGCGGCGTACAGGGGGCCCGTGTCAACGATCGCCAGCATCGTTCCACTCTCGTTCCAGGATCTCGTCCACTCGACGAGCCACATCGTGGTGGCCGCTGCGACCGATGGCGGCAAAGGTGATCTGTCGCTTGCCATCCGCCGGTCCGAGCAAGGCTGCGATCCCCTCGCGCACGACGGCCGAAACCGGCATGCGCCTGCGCCGTGCCTCGCGGGCGAGGGCGTCAGCCAGGTCGTCGGGCAAGCTAATAGTTATGCGTGACACACGCGCATACTAGCATATCAACCGGTCAGGTGAACCGCACCCTTGGCTCCGCCTTGGCGACCTCCACGACCCGCCCCAGGCGGCGGGCCTCGGGTAGTGTGGCGACGGCCGCATCGGCCTGCGCCGGATGCACGACGAACGTCAGGCCGATGCCCAGGTTGAACGTGGACACCATCTCGTCGTTGCCGATGTCGCCGCGCTGCTGGATCAGGCTGAAGATGGGCGGCACGCTCCAGGAGCCGAGCTCGACCTCGACGCCGGTGCCGTCGGGCAGGGTGCGCGGGATGTTGTCGATCCATCCGCCACCGGTCAGGTGGGCGAAGGCCAGGGCGTCACCGCCGTCGGCGCGGAGCGCGCGACGCAGGATGCGGATGTCGTCCAGGTACGACCGATGCGGCTCGAGCAGGCACTCACCGATGGTCAGGCCGTCCGTCCCGGGCATGGGCCGGTGCCAATCGGCCTCGGGCAGCACCCTGCGCGCCAGCGAATAGCCGTTGGTGTGGAGGCCAGACGACGGCAGGCCAAGCAGCACGTCGCCCGGTTCGACATCCGCCCCGGTGACCAGGTCCGCGCGGGCCACGACGCCAACGATGAAGCCGGCGAGGTCGTAGTCGTCGTCGCGGTACAGCGCCGGCAACTCGGCGGTCTCGCCGCCGACGAGCGCCACGCCGGCCGCGGCGCAGGCGGCCGCCATGCCGCTCACGATCTCGGCCACGCGGCCGGCATCCAGTCGCGCGGTGGCAAGGTAATCCAGGAAGAACAGCGGGTCGGCGCCCTGCACGGCAATGTCGTTGATGCAGTGGTTGACGAGGTCGATGCCGATCGTGTCGTGCCGGCCCAGGGCGATCGCCACCTTGAGCTTGGTCCCGACGCCGTCGGTCGAGGCCACCAGCACCGGATCTGGGTGCGAGTCCGGGTCGAACCGGAACAGCGATCCGAACCCGCCGATGCCGCCCAGCACGCCGGGTGTGCGCGTGGAAGCCGCGGCTCGTGCGATAAGCTCGACCGCCCGCCGTCCCTCGGCGATGTCCACCCCGGCCTCGCGGTAGGAGCTGGCCATCGGCGTCAACGGCGCTCCAGCGCAAGCTTGTCGAGCTCGAGCGGCACATCGGTCGGGTAGATGCCGTCGAAACAGGCGGTGCAGGTGCGTCCTGCCGGTCGGCCAACGGCGGCCAGCAGCCCCTCGGCGGACAGGTAGCCAAGCGAGTCGGCACCGATCGCGACGCGGACCTCCTCGAGGGTGTGCGTGGCGGCGATCAGCTCGTCGCGGCGGCCGGTGTCGACGCCCATGTAGCACGGGTACCGCATCTGCGGCGAGTGGATCCGGACGTGGACCTCCGCGGCGCCGGCGCGGCGCAGCATGGCCACGATCGGTCCAGTGGTGGTGCCGCGCACGATCGAGTCGTCGACCACCACCACCCGTTTGCCGGCCAGCAACTCGGGCAGCGGATTGAACTTGAGTTGTACCGCTGCCTCGCGGCCCGACTGGGCCGGCTGAATGAAGGTGCGTCCCACGTAGCGCGACTTGATCAGTCCCTCGCGGTACGGCAGGCCAGCCTGCTCGGCATAGCCGATGGCGGCGGGCACGGCTGAGTCGGGCACCGCGATCACCAGGTCGGCTTCGGCCGGCTGCTCACGGGCCAGCGCGCGGCCCATCTCGAGTCGCGCCTCGTACAGCAGCCGCCCGTCGATGACGCTGTCGGGACGCGCCAGGTAGACGTGCTCGAACACGCACAGCCGCTCCCGATCCGCGCTGGCGCGCGGCGAGCGATGCGAGTCCACGCCGGCATCGCCGATGGTCAGCACCTCGCCCGGCTCGATGTCGCGCACGTGCCGCGCGCCCATCGCGTCCAGCGCGGCCGTCTCGCTAGCCACCGCCCATCCGCCGGTTGGCAGGCGTCCGAGCGTCAGGGGCCGAAAGCCGATCGGATCGCGGGCCGCGACCAGCGCATCGGCGGTGAGCATCGTGAAGGTGAAGGCGCCGGTGGCGCGGTGGAAGGCATGTTCGACTCGCTGGGCCCACGTCCGTCCGGGGGCGTGGGCGATGAGCTTGGCAAGCACCTCGGTGTCGGACGCGCTGACGAACTCGACACCCTGCTCGGTCAGCTCATCGCGCAGCCAGCGCGCGTTGGTCAGGTTGCCGTTGTGGCCCAGCATCAGCTCGTCGCGCTCGGTGCGCGCGTAGACCGGCTGCACGTTGGGCAGGGTGTTCGACCCGGTAGTGCTGTAGCGCGCGTGCCCGATGGCGGCGCGCGGCCGAACTCCGCCCGCACCGTCCTCGCCGCCGTCGAGGCGTGCGATCGTCTCTGGGTCGAACACGCCGCCCACCAGGCCCAACCGCTTGTGCAGGACCAGGCGCGCGCCGTCGCTGACCGCGATGCCGGCCGACTCCTGGCCGCGATGCTGGAGCGCGTGAAGCCCCAGGAACGCCAGGCGGGCGACCTGGTCACCCGGTGCCCAGACACCCACCACGCCGCACTCCTCGCGCGGGCCGTGCGGCTGGTAGCTGGACATGGCCGCATCCGGCCGGTGGATCAGCCGGATCTTGGATCGCACGGACGGGTCAGGCGGTTGTGTACGAGCCGGGCACACGGCCATGATACGAGGCAGGCGCCAACCACGCGCCGGAACGCGGCGCGTCCGCCCAACGTACCGGGTGAGTACTGCACCGTTCCCCACTCGGACCGAAGGGGACCCCTCGGCGCGGGTGACGCCACGCACCGCGGGACCATCGACCCATGGTCGGCCGCGCATCTCGACTCCATCCTGTCCGACGTGCTCATATTCGCCCGTGCCCTCGGGTTCCTTGCACCGCTGGCAGTGGCCACCGCCGTCACCGTGTGGCTGGCCGTGGCCGCGGTATCGGAGCCCGATCGACGCGTGAGCCTGGCCATCGTCGCAGTCGTGGCGGCCGTCGCCGGCATGACGACCATGGCCCTGCTGGCGTGGAGCTACGTCGGCTGGCGGCTCAACCGCCTGGCGCTCGCGCTGGAGCGAACCATTGCCACGGCCGACCGGGTCACGCTGCGGGTCGGTGGCATCCCGGCCGAGAAGCGCCTGGCCAAGGCGTTCAACGATGCGGCCGGCACGTATCTGCAGACCGAGCTGCGCGCGACGCACGACCGGCTCACCGGCGTCGCCAACCGCGAGACTCTGCTGACGACGCTGCATGCCGAGATCGAGCGCGCCACCCGCCACTACCAGTCACTGAGCGTCGCGTTCATCGACATCGACCGCTTCAAGGCCATCAACGACATGCACGGCCACAACTCGGGCGACGCGGTGCTGCGACAGGTGGCGGACCTCATCGGTGGCGCCATCCGGGCCAGCGACGTCTTCGGCCGCTACGGTGGCGAGGAGTTCATGCTCATCCTGCCCGAGACGACGCCCGAGAACGCGGTTGGCCTGGCTGAGAAGTTGCGCTCCCTCGTCTCTGGATCGCCGCTGCGTATCGCCGGCGGCGCCGAGATCCCGGTCACCATCAGCATCGGCGTCGCGGGCGGCACAGGCTCGCAGTTGCAGCTGGACATGGTGGTTGACCGCGCCGATGCGGCCATGTTCGCCGCCAAGTCGCTCGGCCGGAACCGCACCTACCAGTTCCGTGAGCAGGACGACGATGCCCCGGTTCGACGCGCTCCGATCTCGCCCGACCACCACGACCAGGCCGCCGCCATCGGGCGCTGGGCGTCCGACACCGCGACCCAGGCGCTGGCATCGGTCCTGGCCCCGCAGCCGCACCATCGCGGGCGACCGTCGGACATGATCGCCGCCCTGGCCACCGGCATGGCGCTCGAGATGGGCCTGCCGGTCGAGGAGATCGAGCGCATCCGGATCGCCTCGCTGCTGCACGACCTGGGCAAGATCGCCATCCCCGACGACATCCTCGACAAGCCGTCCAGCCTGACCGACGAGGAATGGCGCACCATCGGCCAGCACCCGCGCATCGGCCAGGTCATCCTGGAGCGAGCCTCGAGCCTGCGCGACGCGATCCCGGTCGTGCTGCATCACCACGAGCGCTTCAACGGCGGCGGCTACCCGCACGGACTGCGCGGCAGCGAGATCCCGCTCGGCGCACGCATCGTGGCCGTCGCCGACGCCTACCACGCCATGGTCCACGACCGCCCCTACCGCACGGCCATCGCCCACGCGGACGCGCTGCGCGAGCTGCGCGCCAACGCCGGGACCCAGTTCGATCCCGAGGTGGTGGACGCGTTCTGCTCCATCTACGCCGAGTCGGTGCCGCCCGATGGACTCGAACAGGTCTACCGGCTCCACGACCGCGCGGTGAACGGCTTGCCGCACGTTGACACTCCGACCGGCGGGCACGTCCACCGTCCTTCCGGCCGTGCGTCCGGCTCCTCGCGACCCCGAGCCACCGGGCGCCGGCGATCGACGGCCGGCGAGGGCCGGGTGGCCAGCGGATGACCGAGGTCCAGCTCGGGCTCATGGCGGTAGCGGGGCTGGCCCTGCTGGTGCTGGTCGTGGCGACCCTTCGCATGTTGCGCCCCGACGCGCGGGATGACCCATCCCGATCGCGACGAGCGGTGCGACCGCTCGAAGACGACCCGATAATCGCTGCGCTCGGCCTCGGCCGGAGCGCCGGTCCCGAGAGCCGCAACCGCCGCTAGAACCCAGTCCCCCAGGCGGCCGCCAGTTCGTCCAGGCCGAGCGCGACCGATCGATCGCCTACCCGGATCTCCAGTTGCTTTCCGCCGGTCATCCCGAGCTGGCGCGCTGGAACGTCCGCCGCATCTGCCATGCGCACCAGTGCCGCCGAGCGCGCCGTGTCCGCGGTCACGACCACCCGTCCGGATCGCTCGCCGAACAGGGCCGCGGTCGGACGCTCGACGCCGTCCAACCTGACCGCAGCCCCGATGCCGGCCGCGATCGCCATGCGCGCCAGCGCGACCCCCACGCCGCCGGTCGACACATCGTGGGCGGCGGCGATGATCCGCTGCCGCGCCAACTCGGGCAGCAGCCGGATGACCTGGGCCGCGGCGCGCGGGTCGAGCGACGGGCGGCCGCCATGCAGTCCAACCGACCAGGCCAGCTCCGACCCGGCGAGCGCGTCGGCGTCGTCGGCGATTGCGCCCAGCAGCCAGATCTCCTCGTCGGAGCCCCAGCCCAGCCGCAGGGTCGCCTCGCGATCCTCGATCAGGCCGACCGTCCCCACCACCGGGGTGGGCAGGATCGGGCCATTGGGCGCCTCGTTGTACAGGCTGACGTTGCCGGACACGACCGGCACCTCGAGCGCGCGGCAGGCATCGGCGATCCCGTCGATCGCGCGCGTCAGCTGCCAGGCCCCCAGATCGGTCTCGGGCGAGCCGAAGTTGAGGCAGTCGGTCACCCCGATCGGCTCGGCGCCGGCGCAGGCGACGTTCATGGCGCCGTCGGTGACCGCCGAGACGCCGGCGAGGTACGGGTCGAGCGCCCCCAGCCGCGTCGGTGCCGGTCCGTCGAGCGCCAGCGCCAGGGCGCGGCCGGTCCCCTTCAGGCGCAGCACGGCCGAGTCGCCGGCACCGGGACCGACGAGCGTGTTGGTGCCGTTCATGTGGTCGTAGCGGCGCCAGATCGGTCGCCGGTCTCGCACGTTCGGCGCGGCCAGCAACGCCAGCAAGGTCCGCGTGGCAACCGGTTCGCGCGCCAATGTGGACAGCCCGGGGTCGGGCGTGGACTGCCGCGGCGTGCCGCCGATCTCGTAACGCGGCGCCTCGTCGGTCAGCGCGCGCGGCGGCACGCTGGCGACGAGCTCGCCGGCCGAGGTGGCGCGGACGATCGGTTCGTCGATGAGCGTGCCGATGGCGGCCGAGGACAGGCCGTAGCGCTCGAAGACCGCGCGCACGGCCGGCACGCCGCCGGGGCGGACCACGATCAGCATCCGCTCCTGCGACTCCGACAGCAGCACCTCGTACGGCGTCATGCCAGTCTCGCGCCGCGGAACCGCGTCCAGTTCCACCCGCGCGCCGACGCCGCCGCGGGCGGTCAGCTCGGCCAGGGCGCAGGTCAGGCCGGCGGCCCCGAGGTCCTGCATGGCGACGACCGCATCGGACCCGGCCAGCTCGAGACACGCCTCCATCAGCAGCTTCTCGAGGAACGGGTTGCCGACCTGCACCGCCGGACGGCGCTCCTCGCGGTCATCGCCCAGCGCGGCCGATGCGAACGAGGCGCCCTGGATCCCGTCGCG
>JADLBB010000179.1 GCA_020848055.1 Chloroflexota bacterium
ACGGGGTGACCATGATGATGCTCAGCGGCACCATGGCAACAACGGTGGCGCCGATGACGCCGTAGGTCAGTGGTCGGTAGTGGACCGTCAGGCCGGGGAAGAAGTCCATGGCGATGACCCGCAGGCCGTTGAGCGAGTGATAGACCAGGGCGGCCATCAGCACCACCTCGAGCATGCGCGAGGGCAGATTGCGGAAGATGCCGACCGCAGCGTTGTAAGCGTCGGGACCAAGCAGGATGGTGGAGGTCTCGACGATGTGCATGAACAGGTACAGGAGCACGCCGAGCCCGCTGACCCGGTGGCCAAACCAGGCCAGCTGGGCCCACGAGACGCGATATCCGAACACGTTGATCAAGGCGCGGGCTCTCCCGAGGCTTGCTGCAAGCGGCTCCCCGATTCTATCGCGGGCTGGGGGTGCGCTGGACCGTCAGACCGACGCGCGCACCCTCCCTGCCACCGCCTCGCCGAACTCGCGCGTGCCGGCGGTGCCACCCAGGTCGTAAGTCACCGTCTCACCGTCGGCGATGACGCCGCGGGTGGCGTCCTCGATGGCGACAGCCGCATCGGTCTCGCCCAGGTGGCGCAGCATCAGTGCCGCCGACAGGATCAGCGCCGTGGGATTGGCCTTGTTCTGCCCCGCGTACTTGGGTGCGGAGCCGTGGACCGGCTCGAAGACGGCCGCCGACTCGCCGATGTTGGCGCCCGGCGCGACGCCCAGGCCCCCGACCAGGCCGGCGGCGAGGTCCGAGACGATGTCGCCGTACAGGTTGGGCAGGACCAGCACGTCGTACAGGTCGGGCTTCTGGACGAGCTGCATGCACATGTTGTCGACGATGCGGTCCTCGAACTCGACGCGTCCGGCGTACTCGGCGGCGACCTGCTGGGCCGATTCGAGGAACAGCCCGTCGGACAGCTTCATGATGTTGGCCTTGTGCACGGCGGTCACCTTGCGCCGCCCGTTGCGCACCGCGTACTCGAACGCATAGCGCGCGATCCGCTGCGACGCGGCGCGCGTGATGATCTTGATCGACTCCGCCGCGTCGGGGCCGACGCGGTGCTCGATGCCGGCGTACAGGTCTTCGGTGTTCTCGCGCACGATGACGAGGTCCACGTCGTCGTAGCGTGACTCCACGCCGGCCATCGACCGCGCCGGGCGAACGTTGGCATACAGCTCGAGCGCCTGGCGCAGCCCAACGTTGACCGATCGAAATCCGGAGCCCACCGGCGTCGTGATCGGTCCCTTGAGGGCGATCCCGTTGCGACGGATGGACTCGATCACCCGGTCCGGCAGCGGCGTGCCCTCGGTGGCGATCGTCGCCTCGCCGGCGGACTGGACGTCCCAGTCGAAGCCGATGCCGGTCGCGCCCAGCACCACCTGGGTCGCGGTGGCCAGCTCCGGGCCGATGCCATCGCCGGGAATGAGCGTGACGGCGTAGCTCAACCCATGCTCCTCGTCCTGTGCGGCCGGTCAAAGCGCCGACCATGCGACGTGGAGTGTAGGCGGACGCCCGCGGCGGCGCATGCCGGACGGAGCGGTCGCGCTAGGATGCGCCATTGCCTACGTACCCGAACGCTCAGGGAGAATCCAATGACCCAACCACTCGCCGCATCCTCCGGCCCCATGTCGTCGCGACCGCGCGGCCGGCGGCGCGGCGTCCTGTTCGTCCTGCTGATCTCGATCATCACGCTCGGGATCTACACGATCTACTGGGCGTACAAGACCGGCGCGGAGATCGAGGAGTATTCGGGCGCAGGGCTCGGCGGCGTCCTCTGGCTCGTCATCTGGATCGTGCTCAATCCGGTGATGTGGTTCGTCGCACCCTCAGAGGTTGGCAAGCTCTACTCACGTGCCGGTCAACACCCGCCGGTCACCGGCATCACCGGGCTGTGGCTGCTGCTGCCCCTCATCGGTTGGATCATCTGGGTCGCAAAGGTCCAGGGTGCGCTCAATCGCTTCTGGATCCAGGCGGGGCCCGCCGCTTGAGGCTGGCATCGGTGTGCCCAGCGGGACGGTGTGTCGGCGCTCAGTGGGCCAGCTCGGCGAGCCGGCTGTTGGTCCGCATCGGTGCGGCGTAGCGCGACTACAATCGGTGGCGTCCCCTCCAGGAGAGCCCATTTGAAGCTGCAGGAATATCGGTCCAAGGAGATCCTGGCGCGCCACGGCGTGCCGCTCCTCGCCGGCGAGACGGCGACAACGCCGGCGGAGGCACGCGCCGCCGCCGAGCGCATCGGCGGCGCCGTGGTGGTCAAGGCACAGGTGCTGGTGGGCGGCCGCGGCAAGGCCGGCGGCGTCAAGCTGGCCGCCACGCCCGCGGAAGCCGAGGCGCGCGCGGGCGACATCCTGGGCATGGACATCAAGGGCATCACCGTTCAGACCGTCCTCGTGGCGCCGGCCGCGGACATCGCCAAGGAGTTCTACCTCGGGCTGATCCTGGATCGGGCGGCGCGGGCCATCACCGTCATCGCCAGTGCCGAGGGCGGCGTCGAGATCGAGGAGACCGCGAAGACGAACCCAGGCGCCATCCTGCGACTGCCCCTTCATCCCCTGCTCGGGCTGCAGGAGTTCGAGACGCGCCGCATCGGTTTCTTCCTGGGTATCCCGGCCGATCTGCGCCGCGACTTCGCGACCGTCATGCGCGGCCTGTACGCCGCCTTCGTCGAGTCCGATGCCGACCTGGCCGAGATCAACCCCCTGGTGGTGACCGACGACGGCCGGCTGCTGGCGCTCGACGCCAAGATCACGCTCGACGACTCCGCGCTCCCCCGCCACCCGGATCTGGAGGCCATGCGAGACCTCAACGAGGAGGAGCCCTCCGAGATCGCGGCGCGCGAGGCCGGCATCAGCTTCATCAAGCTCGACGGATCCATCGGCTGCATGGTTAACGGCGCCGGCCTGGCCATGACGACCATGGACCTGGTCAAGCTAGCCGGCGGCGAGCCCGCCAACTTCCTCGACATCGGCGGCGGCGCCAAGGCGGACCGCGTGGCCGCCGCGTTCAGGATCATCCTGGATGACCCCAACGTGAAGGCCATCCTGGTCAACATCTTCGGCGGCATCACGCGCGGCGACGAGGTCGCCCATGGCATCGTCGAGGCCCGCTCGCAGCTGCACCGCGAGGTGCCGATGGTGGTGCGCATCGTCGGTACCAACTCCGACGAGGCCAAGCCGATCCTGGCGCGCGCCAACCTGATCACCGCCGACTCGCTCGACGACGCGGCGGCCAAGGCGGTGGAGGCGGCCCGATGAGCATCTTCGTCAACGCCGACACGCGCCTGCTGGTGCAGGGCATCACCGGTCGCGAGGGCGAGTTCCACTCGGCCGCCATGCTCGAGTACGGCACCAACATCGTGGCCGGCGTCACGCCGGGCAAGGGCGGACAGACGGCGCTCGACGGCCGCGTGCCGGTGTACGACACGGTCGCCGATGCGGTCGGGCAGACCGGCGCCAATGCCTCGTGCATCTTCGTGCCGGCCGCGTTCGCGCCCGACGCCATGCTCGAGGCCTCCGCGGCCCGCGTGCCGCTGGTCATCTGCATCACCGAGGGCGTGCCGGTGCTCGACATGCTGCGCGTGCATCACGTGCTCAAGGCGAACGGGACGCGGCTCATCGGGCCCAACTGCCCCGGCCTGACCAGCGTTGGCGAGGCCAAGGTTGGGATCAGCCCCGGCGACATCCACCGCCGCGGGCCGGTCGGGCTCGTCAGCCGTTCGGGCACGCTGACCTACGAGGTCGTCCAGGCCATGACCGATGCGGGCCTCGGCCAGACCACGTGCGTCGGGATCGGTGGCGACCCGATCGTCGGAACCAGCTTCATCGACGTGCTCGCCGCCTTCAACGCCGACCCGGAGACCGAGGCGATCGTCATGATCGGTGAGATCGGCGGCGAGGAGGAGGAGAAGGCCGCGGCCTTCTGCGCGCGCGAGGTGCGCAAGCCGATGGCTGCGTTCATAGCAGGACGCACCGCGCCGCCCGGGCGCCGCATGGGCCACGCGGGCGCCATCATCTCGTCCGGCGGCGGAGGTACGGCCGAGTCGAAGCGCTCGGCGCTCGAGGCGGCCGGCATACACGTCGCCGACTCGCCGTCACACATCCCGCGGCTGCTGCACGACGCGGGGGTCGGCTGAACGAAGCCTGCGCCCTACGGACTGGAGGCCGGGGGCGCTGACGGCACCGGGGGCGAGGTCCGGCTGGTATCGGCCGGGGCGAACTGCGCCAGCACGGCGATGAGGCGCAGGTCCTCGCTGCGCTGATCCATCACGGCCGGCGCCCCGCGCATCATGATCACCGCCACCCCCTCGGAAGTCTGGATGCCGTAGGTGACCACCCGGAGTTCGCGCTGCTCGCCGGGGTCGGTGGTCACCACCACCTCCAGCGCCGGGCCCGATGGCAGAAGCACGTTGCGTTCCCGCTCGTCGGTCACGGCCGCCACGCCACCGAAGCCGGCCCGCGGAATCCAGCCCAGCTTCTCGAGCCATGGGCGCAGGTGATCTGGGTCGTCGGGCTGGTCGACGGCAGTCGGTGCCGTGGCCCAGACCTCGACCAGCGCGGTGCCGCTCGCCTGGCTCCATTCGCCTCGGATTCCCGACTGCGCGGCGTACGGCTTGAGGTCGGGCGGCAGCGCAATCGTCACATCGCCGAACGTGCTGGAGGTCACGCTCCACGTGGCCGGCACCTGCGGCCGAACGGGCAGGCTCGGTCCGGGCGTGCTCGAGCACGAGGCGAGCAGCATGCCCGACGCCAGCAAGAGGATGGTGCGCTTCATCGGTCGGTCATCTCCAGCAGTTCCCACAGCACGCCGTTGAGCGTCGTTGGATGGACAAACGCCACGGAGCCGTGGGCGCCGGGCCGCGGTGCG
>JADLBB010000180.1 GCA_020848055.1 Chloroflexota bacterium
GCGCCAGACCGAGCCCTCGGTGTCGAGCCCGCGCGCCCTCTGGGCGGCGGTGATCTGCGTCGCCCGATCGACCATGGCCGGCACCGTCTGCACCGATGCGTTGGCCACGAAGGCGATCCGCGCGCTGATGCCGCGCCTCTCCAGGTCGACGACCAGGTCTGCCGGACGGGTCGTGAGGTAGAACAGCGTCACCGCGCCCGAGATGGCGCCGATCCGGGCCAGGATCTCCAGGGCGAATCGGAGCCCCTCGCCGGTGGCGGTGAAGGGGCCGACCCGGAACAGCACCTCGTGCGCGCCGGGAAAGAAGAACGTGTTCACCAGCACCGCCGATGCGGCCAGCGGCAGGCTCAGCAGCAGCGAGGTCCGCAGCAGCCGGCGCAGCACGCCGGCCGTCACCGCCGGGACTCCGACGAACAGCGCGAGAAGGACGATCGGTCCGATCGTGCCGCCGACGACGAACGCCGCGACCGATGTGACGATGGCCAGCGTGAGCTTGGTGAGCGGGTTCAGGCGGTGGATGGCGGTCGGCCCCGGGCGACCCAGGAAGGCTGGGACGCCGCGGGGCACCGCCGTGGCATCGGTCAGCTGGCTGCCTCCCGCCATTGGCCGGCGTCCGCCTCCTCCTCGGACGACGCGTCGACCAGGCGCTCACCCTGCGGGAAGCGGGCCTTGGTCCGGCGCGCCATGGCCAGCAGGATCAGGTACACGACCAGGAACGTGGTGATCTTGTCGATGGGGTCGCTGATCAGGCCCTGCTGGAAGCTTGCGCCCAGCACGTCGGCACCCTGTTGGCGGAAGAACGCGACCAGGAAGTCGGTGCCCGCGCCGGTAACGCCACCGAACAGGTTGGCGGAGATCGGGGCGCTGAGGATGGCCGCGATGACCCCGGTCACGGCCCCGGCGACGACCACGTAGCCCACGCCGGCATCGCGTCGCACCACGAGGAGTGCGATGAACCCAACCACCGCCGCGACGATCAGCGCAGCGATGAGCCAGCCGACCACGACGAAGACCGCGCCGACATCCCCCGGTTCGGGGTTGAAGAAGGTGAAGGTGTCCGCGTAGAACTGGGTGTAGGTCCACGCGGCGAGGCCGCCGGTCACGGCCAGCGCTATGACGGCCGACAGCACCAGCGCGCCCGCCCCGCTGTTGGGCCGGGGTCTCATCAGGCCACCGCGCGCGGCGAAGCCCGACAGCAGGCCGATGACCACCGCGGTGATCGCGAACGGCGCGGCGAAGTCACTGTGGAAGGGTGGTGGTAGCACGTAGGTCCACAGCAGGTTGGCCAGCATGCCGGTCAGGGCCCCGGGGATCGGGCCGGCCAGCGCGCCGACCAGGATCGTTCCGATCGAGTCGAGGTAGACCGGAACCTTCAGGGCGGCGGCCACGGTCTGGCCCAGGATCACGTTGATGGCGATGGCGATCGGTATCAGGACGATGGTTCGCGTGTCGAACTGCCGCCCGATGGAGGCGAGGCTGCCCGTCTGGAGATACTCGACCAGCGCATAGGCCGCGAGCGCGGTGACGACGGCGATGACCGTGATGAGCGGGAAGGCGCGCAGCGCGGCGTCGTAGTCGGTCAGGCCGGCCCCGGCTACCAGGACCCCCACGACGACCCCGGCTCCGAAGGCCAGGACTGTGACGATCCAGCGAATGACCATTGGTGAACCCTCCTCCGTGTGCGAAGAACCGATCAGATGGGCGGTGCGCCGACGGCGTGCGCGAGCCGGGCGACGAGCTCGGCCCTCATGCCCTCGGCATCGATGGCGGTTGCGACCGAGACCGGCGAGCGGTCGCCTCGCTCGTGGCGATACAGGCTGCCCGCCACGTGTGGGTCCGAGCTGATGTCGCAGGCCAGGACCTCGGTCACCCCTTGCGTCACGAGGTCCACCCGCAGCAGGGAGCCGATGAGCGCGACCGGGTCGTGCAGATAGGCGCCGTCGATGCCATCGGCCTTGCGATGGAACTCGACGTAGAAGCGCACGGCGTCGCGCACGATGCCGGCGAGGTGAGTGTCGGGTAGAGCCTCGAGGTCGGCCATCGTGAACACGATGTCCTGCGTCGCGTCGAGCGGGAAGATGCGGTGCAGCGCGCCGGCCGCGAGACAGATCTCGGCGGCCTCTGGATCGACGCAGGCATTCCATTCGCCGGTCTCGGTGGTGTTGCCACGTTCGGCCAGGGTGCCGCCCATCCAGATCACCTCGCGCGTGGCACGCGCCAGGTCCACTCCGTGCTGGACCGCTGCCGCCAGGTTGGTGAGCGGGCCGAGGGCGAGCACGGTGATGTCGCCGGGGTGGCGGGCCACGTGCGCCCCGAGATAGCGGCTGGCCGGCACGGCGGTGTACTCGGTGGTGCCGAGCGCGCGGTCCTCGCCGCGCAGCTCGACGTAGCCGGTGCCGGTCGGGCCGTGGGTGTCGGCTGCGGTGCGCAGGCGGCGCTGGAGGGGCCGCGCCGCCCCAACGCTGACCGGCACGTCACCGCGGCCGACGAGACGCAGGATCTTGCCCGTGTTGCGGGCCACGTGGTGGATCTCGACGTTGCCCGCGACGCAGGTCACGCCACGCAGGTTGAGCTCGGGGCTGGTGGCGGCGATGAGCAGCGCGATCATGTCGTCGATCCCGGTATCGACGTCCAGGATCAACGGTCGCGGCGCGGAGCTTCCCACGGCCTCGGCCTTCATCGCGGCGCTCATGGTAGCCGCCAGGCACCCGCCTGGCCGACCTTCGTCGAAAGCGGCCGGCCCAGAACGCCGGCGATGTGGTGTGCGGCGACCATCAGCGCGTCGAGATCGACGCCGTGCGCGCAGCCCTCCCGGTCGAGCAGGTAGACCAGGTCCTCGGTGGCCAGGTTGCCTGCGGCGCCGGGCGCGTACGGGCATCCGCCGGTCCCGCCCGTCGAGGCATCGAAGGTCCGGATGCCGAGATCCAGCGCGGCGCTGACATTGGCGATGGCCGTGCCACGCGTGTCGTGGAAGTGCAGGGCGAGCTGAGCCGGCGCAATGCCCGCGCCGAGCAGCGCGCCAACCACGCGGCGCACGTCGGCCGGCCCGGCGACCCCGATCGTGTCGCCGATCGATACTTCGTCCACGCCCAGCGCGAGGAGCTCGCGGGCCACGCCGACCACCGCCGCCTCGCCGACCTCGCCCTGGTACGGGCAGCCGAACGCGGTGCTGACGTAGCCACGGCTCCACCAGCCGCGTTCGCGCGCATCCTGCAGCACCGGGCGAAACGCGCTCATCGATTCGGCGATGGTCATGTTGATGTTGGCCCTCGTGAACGCCTCCGAGGCGGCGGTGAAGACGCAGATCGCATCGGCTCCGGCCGCGGTGGCGCGTTCGAGGCCACGAGCGTTCGGCACGAGCACCGGGTAGCGGACGCCGGGCCGTCGCGTCAGCTGGGCCAGGAGCTCGCCGGCGTCGGCCAGCTGCGGGATGGCCCTCGGCGACACGAAACTGGTCGCCTCGATCTCGCGCAGGCCCGCATCGGCCAGCAGGTCGATGAAGCGAAGCTTCGCATCGGTCGAGATGGGCGTGGCCTCGTTCTGGAGTCCGTCGCGCGGACCGACCTCGTAGATGCGGACGTCCCGATCAGTCACAGCCGTTCGAGTATGACGGACGGGGGCGGTCGGTCAATCGGCGGGCCGGACCTCGACCACCGGATCGCCACGCTGCACCTGCTGCCCCTCGCTGACCGACACGCCTGCCACGACCCCATCGATCGGTGACAGTACCGCGTGCTCCATCTTCATGGCCTCGATCACCACCACGGCCTGCTGGGCGGATACCGATGTGCCCCGCGCCACGCGGACCGCGATCACGCGCCCGGGCATCGGTGCCGTCAGCACCGACGCCCCGCCGCCTTCCTCCGCCGATGCCTGTCGCGCCGCCTCGCTGACCGACGGCGGTGGCGCCGCCCGGAACTCGAGCGATTGCCCATCGACGTCCACGTGGACCGCGTCGCCGTCGCGGACGGCTGTCGGGGCGGGGTCGGCTCCGCCCTCGACCGCGTCGCGCATCGGCACCGAACGATCCTCGCCGTCGTGCCTGACGCGAGTCATCGGCGGCGCGTTGAGCCGCCAGCCGCCGCCCCATGGCCCGGCGCCGGCGTCCTCGAGCAGGCGCGCGGCGGCGAGCCAGTGTCGATCGGCGGGAACCGGGGCGTCCAGCAGAGCGAGGCCGCCGATCGTGTCGGTGCGCATCTCCCCGAGTTCCATCTCGGGCCGGGCGAGCAGCCAGCGCAGGTAGCGCAGGTTGGTGCGCACGCCGAGGATCGTGGTGGAGTCGAGGGCTCGGCGCAGGCGGACCAGGGCGGTGGCGCGGTCCGGGCCGTGGGCGATGACCTTGGCCAGCATCGGGTCATAACGGTCGGTCACCTCGTCGCCCTCGGCGACCCCGGTGTCGATCCGAACGCCCTCCGCCCAACGAACGAGCGTCAGGCGGCCGGTGGCCGGCAGGAAACCGGCGGATGGGTCCTCGGCATACAGGCGTGCCTCGAGGGCGTGGCCGTTCAGCGCCGGCGCGCCCGTCAGCCCGATCTCCTCCAGCGTCGCTCCCGATGCGATCCGCAGCTGGTCGGCGACGAGGTCGCGCCCGGTGACGGCCTCGGTGACCGGGTGCTCGACCTGGAGCCGCGTGTTCATCTCCA
>JADLBB010000181.1 GCA_020848055.1 Chloroflexota bacterium
CGGCTAGGGTGAAGTCGAACACAGGCGGAGGAGCAATGGCTCGCGAACAGGTCATGGTCATCGGTCTGGGGCGTTTCGGCAGCGCCGTGGCGCGCGAGCTCGAGCGGTTGGGCCACGAGGTGCTCGCGGTCGACCGTTCGGAGGCACGGGTCAACGACATCGCTCCCGACGTGACGCACGCGCTGCAACTCGACGCATCCGACGAGGATGCCCTGCGCGCCGCGAGCGCCGGCGAGTTCCCGACGGCCATCGTCGCCATCAGCACGGCGACAGAGCCTTCCATCTTCGCGACGATGGTGCTCAAGCGGCTCGGCGTGCGGACGGTGATCGCCAAGGCCGCCTCGCAACTGCATGGCGAGATCCTGTCGCGGGTCGGGGCCGATCGCGTGGTGTTCCCGGAACGAGAGACGGGGCTGCGGCTGGCGCACTCATTCAACGTGCCCAACGTGATCGAGTACATGGACGTGGCGCCAAACTTCGGTATCGAGAAGATCCGACCGCCACGATCCTTCGTGGGCCGCACGCTCGGCGACCTCGATCTCAAGGAGCGGCTGGGCCTGACGCCGATCGCGATCCGGCATGGCAAGCAGGTCGTGGTCAACCCGGCCCGCGACGAGCGCATCCTCGAGGGCGACGAACTGATCCTCATCGGTCGCGACGAACACCTCGAGGACCTGCGCGGCTAGCCGGCGCGCACCGCCTCGGCCCGTCGGACGAGCGCCGGAAGGAAGGGCGGCACGATCAGCGTGGTGAGGATCGCCATGCCGACCACGATCGAGTAGATCTCCGACCCGATGGCCCCAGCGGACAGCCCGAGGCTCGCCACCACGATCCCGACCTCGCCACGCGGCACCATCCCCCAGCCGATCAGTGTCGCGCGTCGGGTGCCCTCGCGGACCGCCCCGAGAAACGCGCCGGCGAACTTGGTGACGACGGCCAGGCTGGTGAGACCGGTCAGCAGGCCAAGCGCCGACGGGCTGACCAGCCCGGCGAGGTCGACCTGGGCACCGATCGACCCGAAGAAGAACGGCGTGAAGAAGGCGGCCACCGGCGCCACCTCGGCCTCCAGCGCGCGACGTTCGCTCGACTCGCCGACCACCATGCCCGCCAGGAAGGCGCCGATGATGGCAGCCAGGCCGATGTAGGACGCGATGGCCGCCAGGCCGAGCATCACGATCATCCCCGGAAGCAGTGGCGTTTCGGCGAAGCGGGGCGCGGTCAGGAGGGCCCGGCGACGTCGCAGCACCTGCGTGCCCACGACCGCCACGACCACCACGAACCCGACCGCCCCAGCGATGACGCCGATCAGCGAGCCGGCGTCCACGCCGCCGGCGGCGACGCCTGCCGCGACTGACAGGATCATGATGGCCAGGACGTCGTCCACCACCGCTGCGCCAAGGATGATCTGGCCGGCGCGGGTCGAGAGCGCCCCAAGATCGCGCAGCACGCTCGAAGTGATCCCGACGCTGGTGGCCGTCAGGGCCGCCGCCAGGAATACGGCCAGCGCGAGGTCACCGCCGGCGAGCTCGGCGGCCGCGAACGCGCCGCCGAAGGGCAGCGCCACGCCCAGCACCGCCACCACCAGTGCGGTCGGACCGACCCGCAGCAGCGCGCCGAGGCGAGTCTCGAGGCCCACCTGGAACAGGAGCAGCACCACCCCGATCTCGGCGAACAGCGCGGTCTCGGGACCCATGGCGTAGATGCCGAGCACCGATGGGCCCGCGACGACACCGCCCAGGACCTCGCCCACGATGGTGGGCTGCCCGAGGCGGCGGAAGAGCTCGTTGCCGGCCATGGTCGCAACGAGCATCACGAACAGCTGGACCAGGACCTGCGTCATGTGATCCAAGGGCGGCTCTGCGGCCTCAGTTGTCGGGCGACACGCCGTCGCCCAGCGTGAAGCGCCGCAGCTCCTCGTCGCAGGCATCGGCCAGCCGGCGCGCCTCGGCCACGAAGAATGAGCTCATCTTGGTCGAGTCGACGATCAGCAGGGTATGCCCACGCTCGTTGCGGTCGAGCACGATCCGATCGTCGCCGTGAAAGCTGATGCCCCAGTTGGCCTGCAGCTGGACGATCTCGGCCAGCACTACCTTCTGGCTGAACGACCAGTCGAGGAACGCCGCGTTGAGCGCCGCCACGACGTCGAGCAGCTGATGACGCTCGTTGCGCCGCAGACGGGACAGGAAGTGCACCACGCGCAGCGCGGCGAACGGGTCCCTGACCCGGGCGACCTGCGGCGGGTTGACGTTCGGGTCGGGCATCAGGTCCGGCGCAGGTCCGGTGAGCGGTGCGCTTGGGGAGGTCACGTGGTCAGAGTATCCCCCGCCGGAGCTCGAGGCTTCAACCGATGCGAAGCCCGTTCTGGCACGACGGCCCAGGCAGCAGCAGGAACACCTCGCCATCGGCGCCCATGGCGCCAAGTACCAGCACCTGGCTGTCGAAGCCGGCAATGCGCCTCGGAGGGAAGTTGACCACGGCCACCACCTGCCGCCCGATGAGCGCCGCGGGGTCCGGGTAGGTGACCGTCAACTGGGCCGAGCTGACCCGTTCGCCCAGCTCGGGGCCGAAGTCCAGGCGCAGCCGGTAAGCGGGCTTGCGGGCTTCCGGAAACGGCTCGGCCGCGATGATCGTGCCGACGCGCAGGTCGACGCGCTGGAAGTCATCGAACGTGATCATGGACCCCAGACTACCGGGTGAACCGCCGCGCCGATGCGCTGGTCCGCGCCTAGGACTATCGACCCGTTGGTCGCGCCCGCCGCCGAGGGTAGGTTGGTCCGTGTTCGGCCGCGACGATCGTGCCCTGCGGCCGCTCCAGCAGGAGGCAAGGTGACGTTCTGGAACTGGCGCCGCAGCCCGGGCCCGGCGGCGGTCGGCTCCTCCGCGATCGCGTCTTCGTCCGAGCTGGCGCCGATCGAGCTGTACACGGCCGACTCGCGCGTCGTGGGCTGGCTGGCGCCCGACGGTCATCGCGTGACCGACCTGCTCAACACGGTCGATGAGATCCGGCTGTGGCGCCCGAGCCCGGGAACGATGTTCGAGGCCGAGACACCATCGGGTGGTGCTGCCATCGGTGGCGCGTCGGGCGAGTGGGAGACACTGCCGGTGGCACGCATCATCCTGGCCATGCCGCCGGAGTGGCGGGCCAGCCGGCAGCTGCGGCTCCATCGGCGGCTGCGACGTGCCGCATTGGTGGCAGGGCCCTTCAGCGTGACCGGCAACATCCACCTGCCCACCGGGGTCCAGGTCGGGCCGCACCTGCTGCGCGGCCACGCCTTCCTGCCCATGACCGACGCCTACCTGCTGTACACCGGCGACCCGTCGTTCGAGCACGTCGTCAGCGTCGTCATCGTCAATACCTCGCATGTGAGCCAGATCGCCGCGCTCGTCACCCTGGCCTGAGCCCGCGGGGCCGCCCGCGACCGGCGATAATCGCCGACGACATGGCAGTCCTGCGCACCTCGCTCCGCACCGCCGACGATTCCGCCCGCCGCAACGCCGACGTCATGCGCAGCCTCGTCGCCGACCTGCGGACCCGGACCGAGGCGCTGACCCACCGTGGTGCCGCCGGCGACCTCCGCTCGATCGAACGCCACCGCCAGCGAGGCAAGCTGCCGGTCCGCGAGCGGATCGATCGGCTGCTCGATCCGGGTGGCGCGTTTCTCGAGCTGAACGCGCTGGCGGCCAACGACCTGTACGACGGCGACGCACCGGGCGCCGGGATGGTGAGCGGCATCGGCCAGATCGAGGGGGTCACCTGCGTCATCGTGGCCAACGACGCCACGGTCAAGGGCGGCACGTACTACCCGATGACGGTCAAGAAGCACCTGCGCGCGCAGGAGATCGCGCTCGAGAACCACCTGCCCTGCCTGTACCTGGTCGACTCGGGCGGTGCGTTCCTGCCGCTGCAGGACGAGGTCTTCCCCGACCGCGAGCACTTCGGCCGCATCTTCTACAACCAGGCCCAGTTGTCGGCCCGCGGCATCCCGCAGGTCGCGTTGGTCATGGGCTCATGCACGGCAGGCGGCGCGTACGTGCCGGCCATGAGCGATGAGACGGTCATCGTGCGCGGGACGGGCACCATCTTCCTGGGCGGTCCGCCGCTGGTGCAGGCGGCCACCGGCGAGATCGTCAGCGCCGAGGAGCTCGGCGGCGCCGAGGTCCACGCCACCCGCTCCGGGGTGGCCGATCACTACGCGCTCAACGACGAGCATGCCCTCGCCATCGGCCGCGAGATCGTCGCCAACCTGCACGTGTGCCCACCGGCCCCACCCTGGGAAGTCGTGGAGTCGCGGGATCCGTCGGTCGGCGCCGAGGACCTCTACTCGGTCGTCCCGGCCGATCCGCGCCAGCCGTACGACGTGCGCGAGGTGATCGCGCGCATCGTGGATGGCTCGGACTTCCACGAGTTCAAGGCCCGCTACGGCACCACGCTGGTCACCGGCTTCGCGCGCATCGACGGCTTCCCGGTGGGGATCATCGCCAACAACGGGATCCTGTTCAGCGAGTCCGCCCTCAAGGGCGCGCACTTCGTCGAGCTGGCCAGTCAGCGGCGAGTCCCGCTGGTGTTCCTGCAGAACATCACCGGCTTCATGGTCGGGCGTGACTACGAGGCCGGCGGCATCGCGCGTGACGGGGC
>JADLBB010000182.1 GCA_020848055.1 Chloroflexota bacterium
CTCGTCGCGCCTCCGGGGTCGGGCGCGCTAGACTCACCGCCGACGCCGCGTTCGCGTGGCGATTCCACCAGGAGGGCACATTGTTCGGACGACGCAGGCGCGAGGAGGCGGCGGCCGAGGCCGCGCGCGAGGCGGAGCGCAGGGCGCTGTTCGCCCGCCTGGCCGAGCGCCCGGAGAACGTGTGCCCGTTCCTGGGCCTGGCCGATGACCGCGCCGCCTACATCGATGGCGTCAG
Organism: Chloroflexota bacterium; assembly: GCA_020848055.1. Taxonomy (GTDB): domain Bacteria; phylum Chloroflexota; class Limnocylindria; order QHBO01; family QHBO01; genus JACDBZ01. The sequence continues at coordinate 236 of JADLBB010000182.1, forward strand.
CGACGAGCATCGCTGCTTCGCCTTCGGCGACCCCACGCCGCTGTCGGCCGAGCAGCAGACGCGGGTCTGCCAGGAGCCCGGCTACGGCAATTGCCCTCGCTACCTGCGCGGCGTGCTCGTCATCCCGACCGAGGAACTCGAGGCGCTGCGTCGCCGACCAGCGGCCGTGGCAGCCGCACCACCGACGCCACCGGTACCGGTGGCCGAACCCAAGCGCCGCCGCCGCTCGCCGATCCTGCTGATCGGCCTGCTGGTGCTCCTGCTGGGTGGTGCCGCCGGCGCCTGGGCGCTGCTCGGGCGCAATGAAGGAACCGCCGTTGTGCCAAGCACCACGCCCACACCGACCGCCACGGTCACCGAGATGGCGACGCCGTCCCAGGCACCGGCCACCGAGGGGCCCTCGCCAAGCGAGCAGCCGTCTTCACCGCCGAACCCCTCTGAGCCCGCGACGCCAAAGCCAGAGCCGACGCCGGAGCAGGGAGACACGTTCGCGTTCTACGAGGTGTCCGTCGCGCCCGGCGGCTTCACCCTGTTCGAGCTTGACGAGGACGGCCACGTCACCGACACCCGCGAAGCCGGATTCAACGGGTACTCGTTCGCACGGGTCGAGCCGCGCGAGGGCGCTGACGGCGGCGTGTACTGGGAGACGCAGGAGGGAGCCCTGACCGGGCTGTCCTACCGCTGGCCGGACTCCGGCCAGTTTCGCATCCGGGCCGTGTTCGTGGATGACGACGGCGGCCGACGCTCGCAGTACCTGACCGAGGACGAGCTGACCGTCCTGCCGAGCGCCACGCCCGCTCCGGCTCCGTAGGCCGAAGCGGTTCGTACAGACCCAGCGCCTACCAGTCGAAGAAGTCAGGTTTCTCTTCGACATCCTGGCAGGTCAGGATGTCGGTGTTGGGCGCCGGCCGGCCCTGCTCGATCAGGTAGGCGTAAGGGTCCCACGCCGCATCCGACTCGCGCCACGTTTCGAGGCTGGGCGGATCGGCGACGTCGTGACCGGCGTCGCGCAGGCACTCGACCTGGGCGAGCAGGTAGGCGTAGCGGGCGCGCCATTGACTGTCGGTAAGCGGAGGCGGCGGTTCAAGCCGGCTGGGGTCGATGCGCCGGGTGCATTCCGTGCTTGCCGCGCGTAGCGCGTCCCGTTGGCTCACGGTCAGGCCGCCGGCGCCGCTGATGCTCTCGTCAGCCGGATTGAAGGTGGAGGGAAACCCGCTCTCGGTCAGGCAGTCTGCCAGCAACCTGAGGTAGTCCAGCCTCGCCAGGCGGTAGGGGCTCGTCGGGGCGGGAGAGGCCGGTGGGTTTCCTGCGCAGGCGGAGATCAGGACGAGCAGCACGATGGCCGCGAGCCACCTCATGACGTCGAGTCTACTCCGCCCAGATCCGCGCAATAACACCCTTGACGGGTGGCGCATGCCCTGTATAGTGGCGCCCTGTGGTTCTGAATGGGGCCATATGGGGACAGATGGTGGACAACAGGGCAGATGGATCGACAGTCGTTCCTCACCGGGGAGTTCCGGCACGCGCTGGACGACCGAGGCCGCATCGCGGTCCCGGTCAGGTTCCGGCCGCGCCTGGCCCAGGGAGCGACGCTGTCCCGATGGCTCGACGGTTGTCTGGCCATCTTCCCGGCCGAGACCTGGGAGGAGCTGGCGGTCAAGCTCCAGGGCCTGCCCACGACCAACGCGGCCGCGCGTCAGTTCGGTCGCTTCATGAGCTCGGGGGCGGTCGAGGTCGAGCTCGACCGCCAGGGGCGCGTCCTCGTCCCGGGCTACCTGCGCGAGTACGCCGGCCTGAACGGGGGCGAGGTGGTCGTGGTCGGCGCGCTGAACCGGCTCGAGATCTGGTCGGCCGACAAGTGGCAGCCGTACCGCACCGGGATCGAGGAGCGGCCGGAGGCGCTCGCAGAACACCTCGCCGACCTGGGCATCTGAGGATGCCCGGGCCATTGATGAGCTTCCGGGCCGATCGGCCCGCCGTCCGACACACGAGGTGCAACGCCACATGGGAGAAGGGCACCTGCCGGTCCTGGTCGACGAGGTTGTCACCTCGCTGGCCGTTGGTCCTGGCAGCTCCGTGGCGGATTGCACCGTCGGCGGCGGTGGGCACGCCGAGCGGCTTCTGGAAGCCACGTCTCCGGATGGTCGCCTGCTCGGCCTCGATGCCGATCGGGCGGCCATCGCGGAGGCGGAACGCGTCCTGGCCCGCTTCGGCGGACGGGTCACGCTCGTCCATGCCAACTTCGAATCGCTGTACGACGTCGCGTCCGAGGCGGGCGCGCTCCCGCTCGACGGCGTCCTGTTCGACCTCGGCCTCAGCAGCTACCAGCTCGCCGACGCCAGCCGGGGATTCAGCTTCGCGGCCGATGCGCCGCCGGACATGAGATTCGATGAAACCGCCGGTGTATCGGTCAACGAGCTCATCGAGCGCTCCACCGAGCGAGAGCTCGCCGGAATCCTCGCGACGTTTGGTGAAGAACGCCGTGCGGGCCGCATCGCGAAGGCGATCGTGGCGGCGCGTGAGGCGGGCGGTCGCATGACCTCGGCCGAGCTTGCTGCGGTGGTGGCCCGCGTCGCACCTTCACGACCCGGCGGCGCCGATGCGGGGCGCATCCACCCGGCGACTCGCACGTTCCAGGCGCTGCGCATCGCGGTCAACCGCGAGGTCGAGGTCCTGTCGTCGGGGCTGGCCGGCGCGCTCGCGGCGCTGGCGCCCGGCGGTCGGATGGCCGTCATCAGCTATCACAGCGGGGAGGACCGGATCGTCAAGCGCTTCATCGCGCGCGAGAGCCGGGACTGCATCGAGGATCCATTGCCGCCGGTCTGCACCTGCGGCCACCGCGCGCAGCTGCGAGCGGTCACCAGGGGCGTCATCACCGCCGGGACCGACGAGGTCCGGCGGAACCGCCGCGCGCGCAGCGCGAAGCTGCGCGTCGCCGAGAAGCTCGCGTTCGAGCGAACCGCACGAGGAGGGCCATCGACATGAGCAAGGGACGAGCCCAGCACCAGGCCAACCGTCGCCGCATGTACTCGGCGCGGCAGCACAGCCTTCGGGAGCGACGGCTGCACGCCGCCCGCGAGGAGGCGTATTGGCTGAGCGACCGGGTCACCGCGTTCGAGATCGAGGAGGGTCTCGACTTCGAGGCTCCAACCACCTATGGCGTCGTGCAGCGACGCCGGGCCAGCGCCGCCTGACATGGCGATCATCGGTGCACGGCCCGCCCCGCACCCGTGGTTTGGCTGGCGGCGGAGCCAGCCGAGACGCAGGCCGTCCCGCCGTCCGGTCGGCGGCGGCCGCGCCTCGCGCTTGCGGACCCCGGCGGACGTGCGACCGCTGCTGGTGACCATCCTCGTCGGGGCGGCGCTGGCGTTCTTCTACCTGAGCCAATCGACCAGCATCGCCGCGCGCGGCTACCAGATCGACTCGCTGGAGGCCGTCCTGGCCGACCGGGTGGCCGACCAGCAACAGCTCGTGCTGGAGATCGGGCGCGCGCGCACTCCAGCGGATGTCATCGAGCGTGGCACGGGTGGGCTGCGGCTGGTCCCGCTCGAGCCGGATGCCATCACCTACGCCGACGCCTCGCGGACCGCGCTGGCACCGGCCCCGGCAGCCGCCCCCGACCCCGCCCATTGACCCAACCCAGCGGCCGGTGGCGGCCGTAGCAAGACGGAGAAGTTCATGCTCGCCCGGACCGACAGCCGTGCCCGCGCTCTGGTCCTGCTGGTGGTCGCGTTGGCCGCCGCGATGGCCGTCGCCGCGCGCCTGGTGTGGTGGCAGGTCGCGGAGCGCGACTGGCTGGCGGCCATGGCGCTCCACCAGCTGGCCCAGCACGAACAGGTCCCGGCCGATCGTGGTGAGATCACCGACGTCAACGGGGAGCTGCTGGCGACCTCTGTCGAGCTGCAGTCGGTCTACGCGACGCCCGAGACGATCGACGACCCGCTGGCGGTGGCCCGGGCACTGGCGCCGCTGCTCGGCAGGGACGTGTCGCAGCTGCGCTCGCGCCTGGCCGGCGACGACCCGTGGACCTGGATAGCGCGCCGGGTGGACCCCGCGGTGTCGGATCGGATAGCGGCCCTGCACCTGCGCGGCATCGGGATGCTGCCCGAGACGCAGCGCGTCTACCCGGTCGCGGGAGCGGCGCCGGACACGACGCTGGCGGCGCAGACCATCGGCTTCGTGGATCTCGATGGTGACGGCCAGTACGGCGTGGAGGGGGGTCAGGATGGGCTGCTGGCCGGGACGCCGGGCATCGTGGACGCGCAGGAGGACGTCATCGGCCGCCAGATCGCCGACTCGGCACGGCTTCTTCAGGCGCCGGTGGACGGGGCCAACCTGCGGCTAACGATCGATGCGGGCGTTCAGAACCTGCTCGAGCGCGAGATGTGGTCGACCTACGTCAAGAACCATGCCGCCGGCGTGACCGGCATCATCATGGATGCCGACACCGGCGCGATCGTCGGCATGGCCAGCTATCCGTCCTACGACGCCAACCGATACGCCACCACCGATGGCGAGCTGTTCTCGAACCCGGCCATCGCGCGCCAGTATGAGCCCGGATCGGTGATGAAGGCCTTCACCATCGCCGCCGCCCTCGACGCCGGGGCGATCACGACGGCAGACACGTTCGTGGACGACAACAATCTGCGCATCGGGCGCGTCAGGATTCAGAACGCGGACCGCTATACCCACCCCAACGGGCACGGTCCCATCACCGCGGCCGATGTGCTGAAGCTGTCCAACAACGTCGGCGCGGCAAAGATCGGCCTGGCGCTGGGAGGCGAGAAGCTGTACGAGGCATTCCTGCGGTTCGGGTTCGGGGCGCCCACCGGCATCGACCTGGTGGGGGAGGCCGCTGGGCGCGTGTGGGATCCGAACGGGTCCAACGGGTCCGGCGATCTGACGACCGCCCAGAACGCGTTCGGGCAGGGCCTGAGCCTCACCGCCCTGCAGCTGGTGACCGGCTACGCCAGCTTCGCCAACGGCGGGCTGCTGGTGCGTCCGCACGTGGTCGATGGCTGGACCGACGCCTCGGGCGCCTATCACCCCGTCGAACAACCGCCGGCCGAGCGGATCATGCGCCCCGAGACGGCCGCCACCATGGTCGGACTGCTCACCGGCTCGGTGGACGACGGCATCGCCAAGGGGGCGGCGCTTCCCGGCTACACCGTGGCCGGGAAGACCGGGACCGCGCAGATCGCGGGACCGGTCAAGGTCAAGGACGCCAACGGCACCGTCGTCGAGCGATGGCAGTACATCAATGGCTGGATCGACTCCAGCTACATCGGCTTCCTGCCGAACAGCGAACGCAAGCTGGTGACCCTCGTGCTGCTTCACCGCCCGGCGGTGTGGGGCCTGTACCGGATGGCGGAGCGTCCGGAGACCGTCTACGCCAGGTTGATGCCACAGGTGCTCGACTACCTGGCCATCGCGCCGGATCGACCGCTCGACCCGGTCGCCAGGCCGTGATCGTCATGCCGGCCCGTGACCTCGATGCCCCTCCGGCCATCGCGCTCGACGAGTTCGCCGCTGCCATCGGCGGCCGCCTGCTCGGATCCGGCGCCGGGCGGACCATCGCCGGCGCGTCGGTGGACTCGCGCCACACCACGCCCGGATCGCTGTTCGTCGCGCTGCGCGGCGAAAGGGTTGACGGCCATGATTTCGTGGCGCAGGCGGTCGCCGCCGGTGCGGCGGCCGTCATGGTCGAGCGGCCGGTCGAGGTGGGGGTCCCACAGGTCGTCGTTCGCGACTCGCTGCGCGGCCTGGGCGACCTCGCGGCCTGGTGGCGCGCGCGATTGCCGGTGCGGGTCGTCGGGATCACCGGCTCCACGGGCAAGACGATGGCCAAGGAGGTCGTGGCCGACGTCCTGTCGCGGGGCCTGCGCACGCTGCGAAGCGAGGGCAACCACAACTCGGAGTCCGGCCTGCCGATGTCGGTCCTGCGCCTGCGTCCGGAGCACGAGGCCGCTGTGCTCGAGATGGCCATGTACACCGTTGGCGAGATCGCCCGGCTGGCCGAGATCGCGCAGCCC
>JADLBB010000183.1 GCA_020848055.1 Chloroflexota bacterium
CCGACGTCCAGGCCATGGACGCGTTGCCCTCCTCCTCGGCATCGGCACCGGCCCATGCCGCCCCGGTCTGTTCGCGGTCCATGCCCACCGCCTCGTCCCAATTGCCCTGCACGACCGGGATGTCGCGCGACCTCAGCAGGTCGATCACCTCGCCGGGATGCGGACCGCGCCCCACCACGTCTCCGACGCAGAGGATCGCCTCGGCCCCGATGTGCTCGATGTCACCGAGCACCGCCCGCAGGGCAGGCAGGTTGGCGTGTACGTCGCCAATGACCGCAATGCGCATGCCCCGATTGTCGCGGAGCGACGCGCGCAGCCGCAATCCCCCGTCGCCCGGACCTTCGAGTCACCACGCTGGTGCGGTTCGGCGTCGCGGAGTTCGGAACCGATCAGGAGGCGGCGGCGACCACGCTGGGTGCGGCCAGGACGCTTATCCGGCCGGCCACCGTGCGCGCGACCTCGCGCAGCGCGCGGCCCGCGGCCGACTCGTCGCCATCGGGGTACTGCGACGACGTGATCGGCACCCCGGCGTCGCCGCCCGATCGAACGCCCGGCTCGATCGGGATGCGGCCCAGCACGTCGAGCTGCAGCTCGCGGGCGATCTTGGCGCCGCCGCCCGAACCGAAGATGTCGTGCTCGCTGCCGCAATCGGGGCACACGAAGCCGCTCATGTTCTCGATGACGCCGAGCGTTCGGACATTGACCTTGTTGAACATCGCGACCGCCTTGCGGGCGTCGAGCAGGCTCACTTCCTGCGGCGTGGTGACGATGACGGCGCCGGTCAACGGGATCAGCTGGCTGAGAGAGAGCGCCGCGTCGCCGGTGCCTGGCGGCAGGTCGATCACCAGGTAATCGAGCTCGCCCCACTCCACGTCGCGCAGGAACTGGGCGATGGCGCTGTGGATCAGCGGCCCGCGCCAGATGACCGGGGCATCGGCCTGCAGGAAGTACTGGATGCTCATCATCTTCACGCCGTGCGCGACGACCGGGTTCGGACGTCCGCCGGTGCCGGTGACGTGGGCGCCCTGGGTGCCCATCATGAGCGGCACGTTGGGTCCGGTGATGTCGGCGTCCAGCAGACCGACCGTAGCGCCATCGCGCGCCAGGCTGACGGCCAGGTTGACCGCCACCGTGGACTTGCCCACGCCGCCCTTGCCGGAAGCGACCGCGATCGTGTTGCGCACGCCCGGGATCAGGTCGGTGGCGGGACCACCGAAGGTGCGCTTGACGTTGGCCGCCCAGTCAACGCGCACCAGGCTGGCACCCAGCGCGGTCAGCGCATCGCCGATATCGCTCTCGATCTTGGCCTTCAGCGGGCAAGCGGGGGTCGTAAGCTCGACGGTCAGGTCCACGACGCTGCCGTCGATGTTGACGCTCTTGACCATCCCGAGCGACACGAGGTCGCGCCCGATCTCTGGGTCCTTCACGCCGCCGAGCGCGGCGAGGATGTTCTCATCCGTCAGTTGGTTGGGCATGGTGTGACTGGAGGGCTCCTGCTGCGGACCGATGCGGTCCCCTGAGCCTAGCAGAGGCGCCGCCGACCTTCACACAGCCGATGTTGAGGTCGCCTCCTCAGACCCTCCGACGCGCGTCAACCAACCTCCACGTCCCCGCGGCCAGCAGCATGGCCGCTGGCAGGGCCGGCCACCACGGGCCACCGTCGCCCGGGGTTGCGACGCCGGTGTCGGGCAGCTCGCCGGCGGTCGGTGCGGGTGTTGGGTTCGCGGTGGGCGCCGCAGTGGATGTCGCGGTCGGCGCGGATGTGGGCGCGGGCAAGGAGACCGACAGGCTGACCTCCAGCGTCGGTTCGCCCTCGACCTGGATGATCCCGTCGCCGGTGATGTCCACCGTCGCGTCCACCCCAAGCCCGGCTACCGAAGTCAGGGAGGCGCGTGAGGCGTCATCTATCTCGGCGGACGGCAGCGTCGCATCCCCGACCATGAAGTCGCCGTTGCCGAGATCGGTGACCGGGCCGGTAACGGATGTCACCCCGGTGAACGAGGTGGGCGCGCCAACCGTGGTGTCGACCTGGAACGTGACCGCAAGCGTCGTACCGGCTGCGGCGGGCACGCCGATCAGGGTCGCGTAGGCCGGGTCGCCCTCCACCATGGTCACCGGCGCGGCGAGCCGGTCGCCTATCAGGTAGGCATCGGCATCGGGTCCGTAGACGTCGTCGACCCGCACCACGGTGCCGCTCACGGTGCACGCCGAGACGAACTCCAGGCGCGTGATAGTTCCCCCTTCGCGGGTCACCGACAGGCAGGTCGGCGTGCCGCCCACGAACCAGGGCAGGTTCGTGTCGGCGGGTGGCACCAGTTCCGCATCGGCGGTGATCGTTTCGAGCAACCCGGAGAAGCCGAACCGGATGGCACCATCGGTCGGTGCGGTGGCATCGGGTGCCACGTAGTCGAGGTAGACGCCGGCCTCGACGGTGGTCTCGGGCAGGCCGCCCGCTATGGCAGTTGCGGCGGACAGACCACCCAGGACGAGGCAGAACAGCAGGCTGGCGGATGTTCGGACGCCACGCAGGTAGCGCGGGTTGAGGGCAGGCATGACGGTAAAGGCTCCGTGTGGACGGCCGTTGCCCGGCCGTGGGGCACAGTTCAGGCGGCGAGGTTCAGGCGGCGAGGCTCACTCGATGAGCATCAGGCAAGACCGTCGAACAGGCCCCCCTCTCCCCCAACGGGTGCTGGCAGCACGGAGGCGGCCAGCCGGTAGTGCTCGGCCGCCAGGAACGCGTCGCGGCGGTCGGCTCCCCAGTCGTGGAACGGTCCGGCGGAGCCGGTCTGCGACACGTGACGGCTGATGGCCGCCAGCTTGAGCCTGGCAAGCTCGCCAAGGTCGATCGACAGCGTGGGGTCGCCTGGCGAACCGTATCCGTCCGCGGGCGCCAGGGCTCCCAGCGCCTCCACGTCGGCGGGCGGAACCACCAGCTGGTACAGCTTCGCAGCCTGCCACGCGACTTGGTCCTCGTCGAGGTCGTCCTCGTAAGCCAGCGGCTGCGCGGCTCGGCGATAGGCTGCGGCGACCGCCTTCGACAGCACGACGTGATCGACGTCACCGGTGACGCCATCGGGCCCGAAGCTCATGATGACCTGCGGCTGGTGCATGCGGATCGGTTCGACGATCCGCCCGACCAGGTGGTCGAAGTTGACCTGGTCCAGTTCGCCCTCCACGTAGTCGAGCATCCGCACGATGCGGACCCCGAGCAGCGAGACCGATCGCCGCAGCTCGTCCTCGCGGACGGTGTCGAGGTTGCGCCACACCACCGGGTTGGTCTTGACATCGCGATTCTTGCCGCCGGGGGCGGGCGACCTGGTCACCAGGCGCGGATCGGTCCAGCCGCGGGTGGCGCACACCAGCACCACGTGGGCACCCACCGATGCAGCACTGGCGATCGCACCACCGAAGCCGAACGCCTCGTCACCGGGGTGGGCGACGACGACCATCAGGCTGCGGGCTGGCGCTCGCTCGCGAACGGGTCGCCACAGGGATGACACGGCGGGCAGTATACGGGCCTAGCGGCCGGCCTCGACGGGGATCGCCGCATGGCCGTTGGTCGCCGCTCGCTCCGTCACCGAGCTTGCGATGACCGGAGCCCGGTCCAGGAAGCTCGCCCGGTGGCCGGTATCGATCGCGCGAGCCAGCTCCTCGGGCGACAGGGCATCGTGGCGCAGGAGCAGCAGCAGCTCCTCGCGCAGGTAGGTCCGCAGCATCTCGGGGCCGTCGGTGCTGATGGTGAAGTTCACGCCGTGCTCGATCAGCTGGCGCAGCACGCGACGCACGTCGGCCATGCTGTGCAACACGCGCGTGTTGAGGTTCGAGGTGGGACAGACCTCCAGCACCGTCCCCCGCTCGCGAAGCAGGTCGAGCACGCGCGGATCGTCGGCCGCGTGGACGCCATGACCGATGCGATCCGGCGCCAGCTGCTCGACCGCCCGGCGCACCTCGTCGGGACCGCCGGTCTCACCCGCGTGCACGGTCAGGCCGAGGCCGGCACGACGGCACTCTGCATACAGGTCGGCGTAATCGGCGAACCTGAAGCCCTCTACCTCGGGGCCGGCGATGTCGATCCCCACAACGCCGCGCTGCAGCCAGGCAATGGCCTTGGCCGCGATGATCTCGTTGAGGGCGATCGAGAACCCGCGATCCAGGCACAGGATGATGCCGGCCCGGATCTGTGGATACTCCAGTACCGCGCGATCCATGCCGCGCACGGCCGCCGCGATGATGTGATCGAGGTCCTGCTCGCCGCCGCGGTTGCGCTTCATCGGGTTGAAGCGCAGCTCGACCTGGGTGATGTTGTTGCGCCGGTAAGCGTCGCCGATGACCTCGTACACGCTGCGCTCGACCGCGAAGGGGCTGGACTGGATCAGCTCGGTCCAGTGGAACAGCTCGAGGTAGTGCTCGAACCCACGGGGCCGGCGCCCCACCGTGATCAGGTCGCGGAAGGCCCAGTAGTCCTTGGTCGGCAGGCGGATGCCCTGTGCGTGCGCTATGCCCCACATGATTGCGGGCGTCACCGCGGCTCCGAGGTGCAGGTGCAACTCGCTGAGCGGCGTACGTGGATCTAGGCGCGAACGCGGCAATCTGGCTCCTGTGTGCGCGGGGTTCAATCGAGTGTAGCGCAGGCCCGATGCTAGAATCGGAGCCCATGGAAGTGATCCGTGACGCAATCGAATGGATCGGCACCGAGTCCGGCCGGTTCGCCTTCACCATCGCGCCGTACCTGCTGGTCGGGTTGGTCGGCCTGTACGTGCTGTGGCTGCTGGTCGGCTACCTCCGCGTCAGCCAGGTCGGCCTGGGCGAAGGCCGCGGCACGCAGGCGGCCGTCCCGCTGCCGGCGCTCGACGATGTCCCGGCCGATCAGCCTCGCGGCGTCCCGTACTGCGGCGCCGACCACCTGCAGTACCCGCTGGGGGCACGCTTCTGCACCGCCTGCGAGCGGGACCTGCTGATCGACTGCGCCAACTGCGGCGCAACTTCCCCGGCATCGGAGCCGTCCTGCTACCGCTGCGGCGCCCCGACCGGCGAACCACCGCGCGAACTGCACGCCTGACCGGCCGATCCGGTCGGGCGAGCCGCCACCGGATCGATCCTGAGTGACCAACCTGCTCCTCATCCTCAACCTGACCGCTTTGGCGCTGCTCGTGGGCACGGTGGCCGTGGGCCTGGCGGGCGTGCTCGTCGGGCTCGCGGGTCGAACCGTTCCGGCCAGCGTGCCCAGGGGCCCCGATGCGACCCACAGCGCCGTCGCCGGGACTGCGGCCCGGCTGGCCCTCATGGGGGTGGTGGCCGCCGCAGCGGTGCTGCTGACATCGGTCATGCTGCGCGCCGCGATGGTCGGCCACGCTCCGTGGTCGAACCTGCACGAGTTCAGCCTTGCCTTCGCTGCCGTGCTGCTGGTGGTCTATCTCGCCCTTGCGCGCGGCACGCCGATAGCCGCGCTGGCGCCGCTGGCCGCCCTGCTCGCGGCCGGCATCGTGGGCGCTGGCCTCAGCCTGGACGACTCAATGGATCCCCTCGTGCCCGCACTGCAACAGCCACTGCTGCTCACGATTCACGTGGGTTCGGCCGTGGTGGCGTACGCGATCGTCGGCGTCGCCTTCGTGACCGCGGCGGCCGAGTTGGTCCAGCGCGCGACCGGCGATCGGATCGCGGCCATGCCCCGCTCCTCGACGCTGCGCCTGGCCTCGCATCGGGCGGTGCTCCTTGGCTTCCCGATCCTGACCCTCGCCATCGCGCTCGGCGCGCTATGGGCCAACCTCGCCTGGCGCGCCTACTGGAGCAACGATCCCAAGGAGCTGGCCGCGGCCGCGACGTGGCTCGTGTTCGGTGCCTACCTGCACGTCGCCAACCGACGTGATCGGTGGGGCGCCATGGCCCCCTGGCTCATCGTGCTGGGTTTCGCCGGCGTGCTGTTCACCTACATCGGCGCAGGGTTGTTCATCGTCGGCGAGCACAGCTACGGACGGCCCTGAGCCGGTCCGGACGCGGCCCGGTTCGGCGTGGCGAGCTTCGATACGTGCCCTCGCAGTTCGACGGCGACCGCCGTCGGCGCGTCGCAGGCGTAGCCCCGGCAGGCGTAGGCCGTCGGTGAGCCGTGGCGCGCGCCCTTGCCCTCGTACAGCGGCCAGGCGGCCTGCGGGTCGGCGGGCCCCACGCCGGTGAGCACGAGGTCCGGCACGTAGGGTTCGGCTGCCGCCTCGCGCAGGGCGCGTCCGGACTCCGGGAGGTCGGCCGCCACCACGACGTCGACCTGTTCGCCCAGCCATCGGTCGGCGGCACACATCATCCGCCCGAAGGCGCTTGGCTGCTCACCGAACGCGGCCGCAACGGCTCGCAGGATCGACGCGGCACGGCGCGCGTGGTCCGGTTCGCCGGTGAGGAGGGCAAGGCGTTGGAGCACGTCGGCGGCGAGGCTGTTGGCCGACGGCGTCGCGTTGTCGATCAGGCCGCGTGGCTGGGCCACGGTTCGGCCGTGTTCGGCCGATGTGTCGATGAACGTGCCGGCCGCGTCGTCCCAGAAGTCGGCGGTGGCCCGGTCCACCAGCGCCCGGGCAAGCAGCAGCGGCCCGGGCGTGCCGAGCGCGGCGTGCGCGACCAGCAGCCCGTCGGCCACGGCCATGGCGTCCTCGCAGAAGCCGGGCGTGTGGGCGGCACGGTCGCGGGCGGTGCGCCACAGGCGATCACCGTCCCGCACCAGGACGTCGGCGATGAACCGGACAAGTCTGCCTGACGCCTCGGCGTAGCGCGGCTCAGCCAGCACGAGCGCGGCGTGCGCCAGGGCGCGCAGGGCCAGGCCGTTCCAGGCGGCGATCTGCTTGGCGTCGCGCGCCGGCCGGGTACGAGCCGCTCGAGCCGCCAGGAGCGCCGTTCGGCCGCGCTCGACCAGGGCGTCGGGCGCCGCCGTCGAGCCATGCGGGCGGTGCAGGACGTTGGTGCCCTCCCAGTTGCCGGCCGCGGTCACGCCCCAGTGGTCGGCCAGCAACCGACGATCCGAATCGTCCAGGCCGGCCGAGGCCAGCGCGGACTCGAACTCGACCGCGGTCCAGGCGTAGAACCGCCCCTCGACGCCCTCGGAGTCGGCGTCGAGCGCTGACGCGAAGCCTCCGTCGGGCGTCAGCAGCTCGGCCAGCATGAAGTCGAGCGTCGCGCGCGCGACGCGCGCGTATCGGTCCTCGCCGGTGGCGCGGTGGCCCTCCAGGTAGGCGTGGGCCAGCAGGGCGTTGTCGTACAGCATCTTCTCGAAGTGCGGCACGCCCCAGTGCGCGTCGGTGCTGTAGCGGGCGAATCCCCCACCGAGCTGGTCGTTGATGCCGCCATCGGCCATGGCGTCGAGCGTGCGCGTCACCATGGCGAGGGTTCGCGGGTCACCACTGCGGCGCCATGCGCGCAGCAGAAACTCGAGCGTCATCGGCGCGGGGAACTTCGGAGCGCCGCCAAAGCCGCCGTGCGCGGGGTCGAACGAGGAAGCCAGGCGGATCACGGCCGCGTCGAGTTGGACTCGGGTCACGTCGGTCGTCCCGGGGGCGACACTCAACTGCGACCCGATGTGCGCAGCAATCAGGGCGGCCTGCTGCGTCACCTCGTCGCGACGGTTGCGGTACGCGTCGGCCACGGCGGCCAGGACGCGCGGGAAGCCGGCCATCCCGTGCCGGTCCTCGGGCGGGAAGTAGGTTCCACCGAAGAAGGGCCGCAGGTCCGGCGTCAGGAACACGCTCATGGGCCACCCTCCGGAGCCGGTCATGGCCTGCACGGCGGCCATGTAGACGTCGTCAAGATCGGGCCGCTCCTCGCGGTCCACCTTGATGGACACGAACAGCTCGTTCATGAGCGCCGCGATCTGCGGGTTCTCGAACGACTCGCGCTCCATGACGTGACACCAGTGGCAAGCGGCGTAGCCAATCGACAGGAAGATCGGCCGATCCTGGGCCTTGGCGCGTTCGAGGGCCTCGGGGCCCCACGGGTACCAGTCAACCGGGTTGTGGGCGTGCTGCAGCAGGTACGGGCTCGTCTGGCCGGCCAATCGGTTGGCATGGGCTGGCGGGGTGTCTGCGGGCATGCTTCGGTCAGTGTGGCACGTCACGGCCATGGGGCTCAGCGTGCGAACTGCTCGGCGGACAGCTTGGCGTACAGGCCCTCCTGGCGAATGAGGTCGGCGTGGGTACCGCGCTCGACGATCCGGCCGCGAGACATGACCAGGATCTGGTCGGCGCGCAGGATGGTCGAGAGCCGATGGGCGATGGCGATCGTGGTACGCCCCTCCATCAGCCCGGCCAGGGCCGACTGGATGAGCCGCTCCGAGACCGTGTCCAATGCCGAGGTGGCCTCGTCGAGGATGAGGATGCGCGGATCCTTGAGCAGAACGCGGGCGATCGCCACGCGCTGCTTCTCGCCGCCGGACAGCTTGTAGCCCCGCTCGCCGACGACCGTGTCGTACCCCTTGGGCAGCTCCATGACGCGGTCGTGGATGGCCGCCGCGCGCGCCGCGGCCTCGATCTCGGCCATGGTGGCCTCCGGCCGCGCGTAGCGCAGGTTGGCCAGGATCGTGTCATGAAACAGGTAAGTCTCCTGGGTCACGAAGCCGATGACCCGGCCCAGCGACTGCAGCTTCAGTCGCCTGACATCGGCGCCGTCTATCGAGACCGATCCGGACGCCGCGTCGTACAGGCGCGGGATCAGGTAGGTCGTCGTCGTCTTGCCCGAACCCGACGGTCCGACCAGCGCGACGAGCTGGCCCGGCTCGGCGACGAAGCTGATGTCATGCAGGGCGAAGGGCGTCACCGCCGTCCGAACGGCCCGACCCTCCGACTCGGCCTCGGACGCCTCGGCCGCGACGGCCAGTTGCGCGGCGGCCACCGGGTATGCGAACGACACGCCCTCGAAGCGGACCTCGCCGCGCGTCGCGGCCGGCGACAGGGTCACGGCATCGGGCGCATCGGTGATCTCCGGCTCCATCTCGAGGTACTCGAAGATGCGGTCGAAAAGCGCGAGCGCGCCCTGCACCTCGACCTGCAGGTTCAGCAGCTGGCCGAGCGGGAAGAAGAGCCGCGACTGCAACGTCGTGAACGCCACGATCGTGCCGATGCTGATGCCCGGATCGCCGCCGATGATCAGCGAACCCGCCAGCAGGTACACGAAGGCCGGCATGATCGAGAAGAACGTGCCGATGAGCGCGAAGAACCAGCGCCCGATCATCTGGCCGCGAATCTGGAGGTCGCCGAGCCGTCGCGACTCGCCGCGGAAGCGCTCGATCGACGCCTCCTGCTGTCCGAACGTCTTGGCCAACAGGATGCCCGATACGCTGAGCGACTCCTCGGTCAGCGCGCTCATCTCGGCCAGCGAGCGCTGCGTCAGCGTGCTCACCTCGCGCCGCACCTTGCCTACGCGGTACGTGATGTAGGCGAAGACCGGCAGCAGGCCCAGGCTCAGCGCGGTCAGGCGCCAGTCCAGGATCGTCATGGCGATGACCGTCGTGGCCACCGTCGCGACGTTGGCCAGGATGGACGAGGCGGTATCGGTCACGACCGACTGCACGCCGCCGACGTCGTTGCTGATCCGGCTCTGGATCTCGCCGGTGCGCGTATCGGTGAAGAAACGCAGCGGCATGAGCTGCAGGTGCCCGTACAGCGCCAGGCGCAGGTCGTCCATCACCCGCTGCCCCACGACGTTCGACAGGTAGCTCTGCCACACGCCCAGCGCGCTGGTGACGATGGGGAACACGATCATCAGCCCACCCTGCAGGTAGAGCAGGCCCAGGTCCTGCGGCCCGGTCAGGTTGTCGATGATCAACTTGAGCAGGATCGGGTTGACGACGCCGATGCTGACCGTGACCAGGATGAGTGCCGCGATCAGCGCCAGCCGCGGGCGGTACGGCCGGAAGAACCCCGCGATGCGGCGCAGCGTCGGTCCCTCGCTGCCAGGCCGCCGGCGCAGGTCTGGCTGAGCCCCAGCGCCGAAGTGGCCGCCGCGACGGGTCATTCCAGGATGATCGAGGCGAACCCCTGCGCCAGGCCGATGCCAACCGGCTCGCCCACCTCCCGGGCGCGCTCGCGCATGCGCGGGCCGACCGAATCGGGGTCAACCTGGCTGACGTGCGCGAAGATCGCGGCCATGCCTGCATCGAAGGTGCCGGCCACGTCGAGCCACAGGTTCGGCTCCTCCACGCCGCCGATCAGGACCTGGCGCACCTTCCACGGCTCCAGATGCTCGTCGCGCCACAGCTCGGGGAAGTTGAGATGGTCGCGGGCCGCGGGATAGACCGCCGCGAGCGTGGCCTCGCCGGTGGCCAGGTGGTCGGGGTGCCCGATGAACGGGTTGCCGTCCAACCGCCGCCGCGGGTTCAGGGTGATGACGACATCGGGCCGGTGACTGCGAATCTGGCGCGTGATGGCCTTTCGCAGGTCGAGCGTGGGCTCGAGATAGCCGTCGGGAAAGTCAAGGTGGATGATCCCGGCAACGCCCAGGATGTCGGCCGCGGCACGCTGCTCGGCCCTACGGGTGGCGGCCAGCTGCTCTGGAATGACGTCGGGGTCCTCGGTCCCCTTGCTGCCGTCGGTGGTGACGACGTAATCGACGCGGGCGCCCGCTGCGGTGAGCAGGGCGATCGTGGGGCCGGCAGTGAACTCGGCGTCGTCGGGGTGCGCCACCACGACCAGCACCCGCTCGATCGGGCTGATCAGCTCATGGCGTGCGATAGGGCTCATGAAGGATCCATGGTACTCAACGGGCGGTGCCGGTGGGTGCGCCAAGAAATCGGGCATACTGCCCACCAGTATGTCAACCGATATGAACGAGTCCCATTTCCGCCACGCGTACACCGCGGACAAGCGCGCGCTGGTCACCCGGCTGCGCCGGATCGAGGGCCAGGCGCGCGGCATAGGCCGCCTGGTGGAGGAGGAGGCTTACTGTCTCGATGTGCTGCAGCAGGTCGAGGCCCTGACCGCCGCGGCCGACCAGGTCGCGCTGCTGATCGTCGAGGACCACATCGCCGGCTGCCTGACCCACGCCATCGAGGTCGGAGACGGCCAGCCGTACGTCGACGAGGTGATGGCCGTGGTGCGTCGCCTGATGGGACGCCGCGCGAGTCGCCGCACGCCCTGAACCCGTCCGGCCGGCGGCACCGGGGAAGCGTCAAGGGAGTGCCGCAGGGGGGACCCACGGCACTCCCGCGCGATCCTACGCCGGGCGCAGACCGCCGGCAACACCGTTGCGCCCCGGGCGCGGACTACTCGCCGAACATGGTCAGCTGCTCGCCGCCACGCTCGATCAACGGGTCGAGCCCGAGAACCGGCTCGAGCCACTCGAGCCGGGCGCCGGGCCGGTCCGCCAGCGTGGCGAGATGCTCCCACTTGAGGACGTGCCAGTTCTGGCGCTCCATCTCGCTGCGCAGCCAGGGCGAGCGCTGGAGCTTCAGGCGCAGAAGTTCGGTCCGCTGCGCGGGTATGACCAGGAAGCGCGCCTGGTGCTCGCCGGCCGCGATCCGACGGCCGCGATCCAGGATCGCCTCGCCGACCATCGCCGTCCACTCGACCTCGAGCAGGAACGCGAGCTTGCCGCGCTGGTACCAGATCACGTCGATGGCGCCCAGCGCGTCGGCCGGCGCCCGCACCACCAGGGGCAGGTAGACGCGCCGCTCGTCATCGGCCAGGCGGTCGATGAGCCTGCCGTCGTCGAGGGGCCGATCATGCTCGCGGGCCGCGATCCAGGCGCGCAGGCCGAGGCGGTGCCCGTAATCGACCAGCGAGGCTATGACGCGCGAATGGTCGAGACGGCGCTGCGCGGCATCGTCGGCGGTGGCGAGGGAACCACGCTCGCCGGGCGTGCAGTATGACGCCAGGCAGGCTCGAACCAGCTCCTCGTCGGGAGCCTGGAGGCCCGGGAAGAGGCGATAAATGCGATCGAAGAAGCCAGCCTCGTCGATTCGACCCGCGGTGGACAGGATCGACCACGTGGCCCACTCGACTCGATCGGCCAGGGGCTGTTCGGCCAGGCCAGGCTCACGCAGCCACCACTGCGGCTTGCCCTCGTCGCCGATGCGGACCAGGCTGGGATGATCGTCGCGCCAAAGTTCCTCGCGCACGAGGCGGGCGAGCATCTGCGGCCCGCTCGAGTCCAGGCGATCCGCGCTCGCGCCACCGTCCTCGTCGATCGTGCGCGCGGCGGCCACCCGGCGCAACAGGCCGGTGCTGGCGAGCTCATCGACGAAGGCGGCCACCAGGCGCAGCAGGCCGGCGGGCTCACCCCTATCGCGCAACAGGCGCACGCCGGCCACATCGATGGCACCGGCCAGTTCCGGATAGGTCAGGTGCCCCGACTCGGCGCCCAGGCGCAGCGGGCCCGGTGTCACCGCGGCTCTCAGCCGATCCTCGCCCGATGGCTTGCGCAGGTGCAGGACCACGCCGTCCCCGCTGCGTTCCGACTCCCGGTGCAGCACATCCACCAGCTCCAGTCCGCAGGCGGCCGCGGCCACCACCACCGACAGCAGGCGCTCCGGCTCCGAGCCATCCACCAGCAGGCTGCACCAACCGCCCGGCTTGAGGGCCTGGGCTGCCGAGGCCATGCCGTGGCGCAACGCGGTCGCCTCCGCCCCGGCCGCGGCCCCGCCACCGCCGAAGATCGGCTCGAGCCGGAGCGTCTCGGCGGCCTCCCGGCCCAGGATCCACGACGTGGCGAGATACTCGAACGACAGCTCGTCCATCGACGCGCTCGGTGGCGGCGATGCCAGTACGTAGTCCACCGAGCCGGTCGGCAAGTACTGGTCGACCACCGAGGCTCGCGACCGCAGCCAGAGCACGTTGGCCGATGTCATGCCGCCCAGCTCACCATAGTCGGGCGCAAATCGCGCCTCAACCCGACCGGGACCCAGGGCCCCGATCGCCGTGCGCACGTCGGCGAAGGCCGATTCGAACGCGCGCCAGGCGTTGACCTCGCGCTGGTGCCGGCTGGCGGGTTGCCGAACGTGGCCGCCGGAGATCCGCAGCGACGCCACGCGGCCGGGATAGCCGTTGAGGCGGCTGGCGGGCAGCAACGTCGCCGCCAGCGCCAGTCGAAGCGCGGCCGCGATGCCGGCGTCGCGCACCTCTCCATCGATCTTGGCACCGATGGCGTGCAGGGCGTACAGGTTGCGGGGCGTGTACAGGCCGAGCAGCTCCTCGACCAGGTCGTCGCGCTCGTCGAGCACCGGGAACCTGCCGCGCAGGTCGACGTACTGCGGACTCTGCCGCACGCCCCGGGCAGCGACGGTCGGCCCCGGGTCGGGCAGCACCGTGGATGAGAACTGCGGACGCGCCGTCAGCGAAGACGGCGGGTCGGCGACGGAGCGGGCGAGTTCGGGTGGTCCACCACGTTCGCCGATGGCATCATCGTCAGTCTCCAACCCATCGGGTTCTCCGCTGGTGAGGCCGGTCGGCGCGATCGGCAGCTCCTCGGCCATGACGTCTTCGACGCCCAGGGGCGCGGGCCTGGTCTCCGACTCGAGCCCGAGCTTGGCCAGGTCGATGTCGTCCACGTCGGCGACGCGCTCCTCGGGCCCGCCGATCGAGCTGTCGCAGCCGGCGCAGCGGTAGACCTTCCGTCCCGGCACGTCGCCCTCGCGCGACCAGATGAACTGGTCGACCACGACCGGCCGCCGGCACGTCGCGCAGCGCGAGGCGTACAGCTCCTCGATGTGCTGGCGCAGTGGAACGTCAACCCGTCGCGAGGCGGCGAGCTGGGCGAAGGCGGCGTCGAGCACGGCCGGATCCGGTCTCGACAGGAAGGCGATGGCAGCCATCTGGCTGAACGGGCTCGGGTCCGCGGCCACGGCCCGCATGCCCTGCGCCAGCGCGCGGCGCGCGGTCCAGCCGGTGCCGGCCCATGGGTCGAGGATCGTGTCCCCGGCCGTGGCGAACGCGGTCAGTTCCGCATCGAGGACGTTGTCGGCGGGCGAGGGCCGGTATCGTTCGAGCAGGGCCAGGCCGGGTCGGCGTCGCGGAAGGACGACATGGTCAGATGCTGTCCGATCCGCGTCGCTCATCGGTCCTTATGGCTCTTCTACCAGCTCCTCTTCGAGATCGGGCTCCGTGGAGAACTCCGGGAGGGTCGTGTCGAGCTCCTCCACCTCCTCGGAATCCTCGTCGGTCTCCTCCGACTCGTCATCGTCATCGTAGCGAAGTGCGCTGCCCTTGATGTACGGTCGGACGCCACCGCCGACCTGGCCGGTCGTCGGAAACGACACCGTCCCAAAGTTCGACGGATGGGTGAATGACTCGCGAATCATGATCGTGAGCTCGCTGCCGGCCGCGGGCAGGGCCGTGATCGCCGCCTCGTAGCGGTTGCCCGATGCCATCAGCTTGAGCATGCGCGTCGCGATCCGTGGCTCGACCGTCCCGATCGCGTGCCCCCCGGCATGGGCCTCGAGCTCGTCGCCGGTGGCCACCAGCTCGACCGCGTCTCCCGGAGACAGTGACGCCAGGGCATCCTGCCCGGACCGGGTGGACACCTGGGCGCGTGCGGTCTTGCCCATCTCCTCGATGAACAGGTTGGCTGGAGCCTTGACCAGGCGCGACTTGCCGTTGCGTCCCGCGTTGCGGCCCGCCTCGGTCGAGGCGAGCAGCACGCGCAGGCGCTCTGCGTTGCGCAGGGCGATGCGATTGGTCGCGTCGCGCTCCAGTGCGGCCTCGTATGCTTCGAGCGCCTCAGCGTGCCGTCCCAGCTCGGCGAGCGCCTTGCCGAGACGATTGGCGGCATCGATGTCGGGCCCGAGCTCGAGGATAAGGCGGTTGGAATCAACCGCAGCCTCCCACTCGCCGCGCGTCGCCTGGGCGATCGCGGCATCAGCCAGCTGGCGCCGCTGGCGGGTCGTGATGTCAGCGTCTTCGAACGCCATTCCGGGGTCCCTGCTGCCTCCGATATGCAAGTCGTGGGCGCGGCCAACGGGCCGAGAGCGGCCCTCTTGTACCAGAGCACCGATGGGGTGTCAACGCGAGGGTCCCGGACGGCCTCAGAAGCGGTGCATCAGCAGCGCCACCACCACTCCGACGAGCAGCAGCGAGCCGTACTCGGTGGCCACCGATCGGCCCGACGCACCCTCCGATAGTGCCTCCGCGGCACCCGCCCAGGTGTAGAAGGACAATGCGACCAGCCCGGCCACGATCGTCGGGGCCAGCCCAAGGACGATGGCCGCCAGCCCGACCTGCGTCACCACCAGCACGTGCAGCAGACCCTGGCCCATCGCTTCGACGCCCAGCACGTTGCGGGCCTCGGCCGCCCGCACCGCCGGAGTCAGGCTGAGCGCCGCCACCAACACCATCGGCGTGGGCCAGTTGCCGGCGCCGAACAGCACCAGCAGTCCGGCGCTGCCGGTGAACACGACCGCCATCAGCAGCAGGTTGTGCATGGTTGCCCCGCCGCTGCCGCGCTCGATGCGCAGCTCGAGGTAGATGACGACCCACAGCAGCACCGCCACGACCGGCACGATGACGAGGCTCTGGCCCGGCGGCAGCAGGCGGCCGAACAGCGTGGCCGAGATGCCGGCCACCGACGGTATCGCGTAGCGCGCGAGGCCGAGTGCGTGGCGCGCGGGCCCGATCACGTACACCGCCGCCACGCCGCCGAGCACCAGCTGCGCGGCGATCGCCACGGCCAACCACACCGGTGGCGCGAGCCAGCCGCCGGTGGCGACTGCGGCCTGCAGCAACGCCACCACCACGGCCCCGAGTCGGTCCGCGCGGCGCGTGGCGGCCGCCCGCCCTCGATCTCCGAACAGGCGGTCGATCACGACAGCCGCTCCAGCAAGGCTGCGGCCGACCTGGTGGCCAGGAGATTCTCAGGTCCGAGCCACGCGCGGCGGGCGAGGTCCACCGCGTACCGCTGCTGGCCCAACTCCTCGGTCCGATGGGCGTCCGACGAGACGGTGAGCATCGCGCCGGCGCGCGCGGCGGCGCGAGCCAGGCCATCGTCGAGGTCAAGCCGCGGGCTCCCGTTGATCTCGAGCGCCGTGCCGGTACGCGCCGCGGCCTCGAAGACGCGCGGCCAGTCGAACGGCAGCGGGTCGCGGCGGTTGACGATCCGGCCAGAGGGATGAGCGATGACGTCCACGTGCGGCGAGGCCATGGCGGCCAGTGCCCGCGCCGTCAGCTGCTCGGACGACTGCCCACGTCCGGTGTGGACGCTGGCGATGACGACCTCGAAGCGCGCCAGCAACTCGTCGGGGTAGTCGAGCCTTCCGTCGGCCAGGATCTCCAGTTCGGTGCCATGCAGGATCCTGAACGGCCCGAGCTCGGCGTTGAGGCGATCGATCTCGACCCGTTGCTGCTCGACGCGCTCCGGCGACAGGCCGCGAGCCACGCCCAGCGACGGCGAGTGATCGGTCAGCACCATGTACTCGTGGCCGCGATCACGCGCGGCGCGCGCCATGGCCTCGATCGAGTCGACGCCATCGGTCCAGTTCGAGTGCGTGTGGGTGTCGCCACGCACGTCGTCGACGGTCACCAGGCGCGGCAGCCTGCCCGCGCCGGCGGCCTCGATCTCGCCATCGGCCTCGCGCAGCTCCGGGGGGACCCACTCCAGGCCCAGTCGCTCGTACACGTCGCGCTCCTCGGCATCGGGAAGCAACTCGCCGCTGTGGATGACCTTGAAGCCCTTCTCCGACAACGACCAGCCTCGATCGAGCGCCAGTCCGCGCAGCGCGACGTTGTGGTCGCGGCTGCCGGTGAAGTGGACCAGGTGCGAGCCCCACGCGGCCGGCGGGCAGACCATCAGGTCAACCCGTGGACCGTCGCGCAGGACGACGCTCGACCTGCCGGTCCCGGCAGACAGCACCCGTTCCACTGCCTGCAACCCGTCGAGCGTCGCGATCACGGCCGCCGGATCGTCGGTCGCCACCAGCAGGTCCAGGTCGCCGATGGTCGGCCGCCGCCGGCGCAGCGAGCCCGCCGCTTCGGCACGCCGCACGCCACGCACCTCCCTCAGGCTTTCGAGCAACGGCATCACCAGCGCATCGGCGTCGTGAATGAGCAGCCGCTCGCCCTGCTGGGCCATGCGCCCGATGGCGTCGAGGATGGCCGACTCGGTCCGCCATGACAGCCCGCGCAGGCCTCGCAGGCGACCGGACTCGGCCGCCGCGCGCAGGGCGTCGATGGAGTCGACCCCGAGCTCCACGTTCACCAGGCGCACGGTCTTCGGGCCCACGCCCGGCAGACGGAGGATCTCGAGCAGGCCGGCCGGCACCTGCGCCCGCAGGCCACGGTGATACTCGAGCTCGCCGGTCTCGGCCAGTTCGGCGAGCTTGGCGGTCAGCGCCGGGCCGGCGCCTGGGATGACCGGCGGCGTTCCGCGGCGGAACAGGACCGCCACCTCCTCGGGGTGGCGCTCGACAGCTTCGGCGACGCGTCGGTAGGCGACCGACTTGTAGACGACCTCGCCGAGGATCTCGAGCATGTCGCCGATCTCGTTGAAGACGCGCGCGATCTCGGCGTTGCTGATGATCGCGTCGGTACCGCTGCTGCGCGTGACGCTCCTGGCTCGAGGCATCGTCGGCCATTCTACGGCCGCGCGCCCGAGCCACTCGGACCGAGCGACGGGCGCTACAATTGGGGCGCGATCCGCGCCGGCTGGCGGTGGGTCGGTTCAAGCACGCAGCCGAGGCGTCCACGTTTCCCGTGGCAGCAGGTTCCAGACGACGATTCCGGCTCGGTGACGGGTCGGTCGCCAGCGAGCCCGTCGATCGCTGATCGCCGGGGCAACGCCTCGATGACGACCACCCGCTGAGCCGCTGCGAGGTGGTCGAGATGAACAACCAGGACGTCCGGGTCGCACGCCGCCGCGTGGTGCCGCGGCTATTCGGCGC